>JBBSQG010000327.1:0-4131 GCA_038258125.1 Solirubrobacterales bacterium | reverse complement strand
GTCGCCGCCGAGCGCGCGCCCGACGCGGGCGATCCGTCGGGTGGCCTCGACTAACGCGGGGCGCGCGCCCAGCCCATCAAGGCGAGGCGCGTCGGCGCGACGTGAACGTCGACGGAGTCGAAGCCCGCGGCACGGAGTGCGCGCGTGAACGATCGCTTCGAGAACCGGGTCGGGTGGAGGTGCTTGCGCGAGAAGCCATCGCGGCGCGCGACCCGCTCGAGGATCGTGGACTGCACTCGATCGATGCCGGCAACATGGGTCTCGATCCCGCCGATGGTGGTGCGTGCCGTCGTCCACCTGTCCTCGGCGCGAAGAACCGACGACAGTGGCAAGTCTTCAAGAACATCAAGCGAAGACGGATCAAGAACAAGAAGCTGCCGAATGGCGAGATCGAGCGGCAAGGACGAACAAGCGGGGTTTCGGCGAGGCGAGCTTGGGTCGGATGGGAAAGGATCGGGCAGGGGTGGGGTTCGGGGTCTGCCGCGAACGTAAGCCCGCCGACGTTCGGGCGACGCGAGGACGGACGAGCCCATGCCGACCGGCTGGCGGTCGACTGTTACGCGGAATCGTCCCACCCGAGCTCGGTCTGGGGTGGGGCGCGAGCGGGCGCGAAGGTCGGGGGTTCGGCGGCAAGGCCGAGGGCGTCGAGGACCGCGCGTGCGATCGCGGGATCGGCGACGAACGCAACGACGCTACGGCGCCCGCCGCACGGGCAGCGGAGGACGTCGTCGGCGAACACGCGGCGCAACAGGTCGGCCCACGGCAGTCGGCGGGGACGCGAGCTGCGAGCCGATTCGGAATGCGTGCAGCTCGGGTCGGCCGCGTCATCGGGATCGGTGGGCACGAGTGCGCGGAGCTTCGCGCGGTGCTTGCTCGCGGGTCCGAACACGCCTGCGTAGCGAACCAGGTGTCGGCGCGGCGGCGGGATGATGCCGACGAGCCGGCGCAGAAAGGCGACGGGTTCGAGCACGAGGTGGGTGCGGCCGTCGGGCCACGGCCGTTTGAGCTTGTACGAGATGCGGCCGTCGGCGGTCCACGCCAGTCGGTCTTGCGCGAACGCGGGGCGCGCGCCGTAGCGGCACAGTCGCTCAAGCGCGTCGCGATCGTGGTCGGCGATCACGACCGCGGCGTGGAGGGAGAAGCCGTCGCACCAGGCACGGAGGCGCTCGCTGCCGCGAATGGAGGTGGAGGCGATCGCCGGTGAACGCCACGTCGCCGCGGCCTCGGCCTGGACCTGCGCGAACACATCGGGCACTACATCCTCGTCGAGGCCGTGGTCCGCCTCGTTCGCGAGCCGACGCGCGATCCGACGCATGATCCGATCGAGGATCGCGAGCACGTCGGCGTTCGTCGGCACGGGGAGCAGCACGAACGTCAGGCCGTCGCCGTCAGAGACAAACACGCCGTCGGGGACGACGAGGTGGAAGTGGACGTTCAAGTTGACCAGGCCGCCGAACCTCTGCACGAACGTGATCGCGCCGGTCAGCGGTGTGCGGACGCGCCGCGCGCGCGCGACGCGGCGCTGCCACGCGGCGATCGCGCGCACGACGAGACCGCCCACCCAGCTCGTCCACGCCGGGTCGCGCGCGAGCCGCAAGCGCAGCGGCTTGGGTACGGACAGCACCCATTGCCGATACGGCGCCTGCGGCAACACGCGATCGACGAGGTGCGCCGCGGTGTCGGCCATGCGTCGCGCGGTGCATGACGGGCAGATGCCGCGTCGCTTGCACGAGAACGCGACGAGGATCTCGTCGTCGCACGCCTGGCACCGCACGCGGGCGAAGCCGTGGGCGAGCATCCCGCAGCGCAGATACTCGGCGAGCTCCCGATCGACGTAGCGTGGCAGGCCGCATCCGTCGGCATCGCGGAGCTCGGCGATCAGGGTCTGCGCGTGGCGCGAGACCAGCTCGTGCAGCACGGTGTGCTCCGGTGCGCGTCGCTGGTAGCTGCGTCCCAGCGCTTGTCCGGCCGCGCCGGACGTTCGTTCGTAGAATCCGCCCGCGAGCATCCGCGCGCGTTGTGAAAGTTTCGCGCCACACTCCGCTTGCCAGGCCTCGCGCACTTGCCGCGCAGTGGCGAGACCTCGCGGCCGAAGGTCGGACGCCGGCGACTCGGCTCGCCAGCGAGTGAGAGCGGACCCGTGTTGCTCGCGTCCGAGGCTCGGACACCGACGAGGTCAGGCCCGATGTCGGCGCCCGACGCATCGAGAAAGAAAGAGAGATAACGAGGTCAGGCACGATGTCGGCGCCCGACGCGAAAGAGAGAAAGCGAGGACAAGCTGACTGTCATGCCTCGTATTACGGCAGAGCCTCCCGCAGCTCTCGGGTTACCTGATCGACGAACTCGTGAGGTTCTATTACTTCGCTGAGGTCCAGCATCGCGAACGGCGCGCGGATGGGTTTGATCCACAGCGTCACCACGGCGCAGCCGGGTGGGTATGTGCGGATCTCGGCGGGGCGAGGGAGTACATGCGTGGCTGAGGATCCAGCCTCGGGCGATGCTACGCGTGAAGCTTCAGGATGACGCCCGGCCTTCTCCGGCATCGCGAACGCGACGCGGCTGAAGTCCTCGGCGAACGCGTCCGGGTGCAGGTGCGCGTAGACCTGCTGTGTGATCGCGACGCTCGAGTGGCCGAGGATCTTCAAGCTCTCGAAGATGTCACCGCCGGACGCGGTCGGTAGCTTGGCGCGGAGCGAAGCGCGACAAGTTCGAGGAGCAGCTACCGCGGAACAAGACGAGCGTGTTCCGGCCGTTCAAGGCCGCAGTGCGTGGAGCGTCAACCCGTGGACTCGAATTCTGATCATCGTCTCGATGCCTCCGGGCGTTTGCTGCTGACCCCTATTCGATGTCTCGCGCCGACACCTCCCAGAGCAGCGCAGGCGGAGTGAGCCTGTAAGCGGTGATGCGGAAATCGCCGGGGCCGAATCGGCGTGTGAGGTCGTTCAGCGTGCATCCGCCAGCGGCGTGGAATCCTCCGAGCTCGACGATGTCCGCAAACTCGACGTTGTCGGAGAGGTATGTGCCGCGATACCGACCGACGCTGATCCTCGTGGGCGCATCGCGTGCGAGCTCGTCCAGAAGTCGCGCGAGTTCCGCAGGGCTTGCTCGCGGCATGTCGCATTCGCGGGCTACGCGCGGCTCGGACACGGTGCGAAGGTGCTGCTCCGTCAACCCCACGCACCACTGGTCGAAGAGTCCGTGCACGGTCGAAGGCTCGACCCGCAGGCCGATCACGATCTCCGCCAGCGACTGCCGCTGTTCGAAGCGCTCGAACACGAGCGCAGCGAGCTCGCCGGCAGAGCGCTTGGGTGCGCTTGCGGTCGATCCCACCGCGCGCGAGGGCTTGTCGCTGCGTTCGTTGGCGATCCGGGCGGCGAGGGCGGTGACCTCGGCTTGCGCAAACCACCGCACGTCGTTCTCGTCGATCGTGGGGTGCAGTTGCGTGCCCTCGTAGCGGCGCACGGTGGAGATACTGACGCCGAGACGCTCCGCAACCTGACCGCGGGTGAGTCGATCGCCACCGGGAATCGCTGATAGATGCCGTGATTTCTGCGCCGGCGACGGGGGGTTCGGGAGTGTAAGTGCTGATTCTGGTTTCGAAGGAAACTGGATGGGCAAGTCCCGCGACATGATGAAAGCAGGTTAGCCAGCGGGTCTGACATGCGGGCGCGACATGGCGACGACACGTGCCGTGGCATGGCCGATCGCAGGCCCCGGTTCACGATCAGACCCTTCGTGCAGACTTGGTTCAGGGAGTCGATCATGTCCGCGTCGAACGAGAACCAGTCGCCGACCTTGGGGATCGCCGGTGTCGCGAGCCCGCTCATCGATGAGCCGGCGCTTGCTGCGAAACTCGGGGTCGCGCGATCAACGCTACAGAGCTGGCGGTACGCCGGGCGCGGGCCGCGCTTCATCAAGCTCGGTCGTATGGTCCGGTACCGCGTCGCCGACGTCGACGAGTTTCTCCGCGTGAACACACACGGGCAGGTCGCCTGATCGATCCCCACGCTTTCTCCGAGATCGGCGATGAGATAGGCTTGATGCGATGGCAAGGAAGCCCACCGCGAAGAAGCGCCGCACGATCACGATCGAGCAGTTTCATAATGATCACCGCGCGGTGATCGCTGCCGC
>JBBSQG010000326.1:0-4132 GCA_038258125.1 Solirubrobacterales bacterium | reverse complement strand
GTCAGCTCGTAGTCGACGCGCGGCGGGACCTCGCGGTAGCGCTGACGCGTGAGCAGGCCGTCGGCGACCATCCGATTCAGGCGCGAGCGCAGCTGCTCGGTGGAGATTCCCGGTAGCACGCGTTGCAGCTCGACGAAACGCCGCGGGCCGGCCGCGAGATCGCGCACGATGAGCAGCGTCCACTTGTCCCCGACGAGGTCGAGCGCCCGGGCATCCGGTGCCCACTGGGCGTACGGGTGGCGCTTTGGCGGGGGGGTGGGTGATGCCATATCTCTTGGTGCCGGCGTGCCGTTTGGGCGGCAAACTCGGAAGAGCCACCTTAGTGGCGTTTTGACGCACCGGAAGGTGGCTGCGGGTTGCAGGGAGCCTTCGGGGGGTCAAACCGTGCGAAGGTTGCCGCAGGTTTCCTCCGAGCCGTGCGTTTTGGGTCTCATGGCAGACGTTAGGTCACTTGACGCTCATCGCGCCCTGCGGCGATCACGCGCGACCGCGCCGCGTCGTGGGCTCCTGCGCGCGACGCTGTTCTTCGACCTGGCGTCGCCGCACACGTACTTCGCCGCGGAGCGTGCCGAGCGCCTCTTCCCCGATCTGCAATGGCAGCCTGCGTTCACGGGAATGCTGCACGGCTCGGAGCTCGGCGAGGCCGCGCGCGCGGCGGCAGCACAGCGCGCGGCGCTGCTCGGGCTGCCGCTGACGTGGCCCGACGTGCGCCCGTTGCGTGTGCGCGGCGCCATGCGCGTGGCGTCGCTGGCGGCGGAGCGCGGCTGCGCCGCTGCGTTCGTGCTCGCCGCCTCTCGGCTGGCGTTCTGCGGCGGCTTTGACATCGACGATCCCGAGATCCTGGCCGAGGCGTCCGCGGCGGCGGGGATGGGTTTGCGTGAGACGCTCGTCGCGGCCGGCGACGGCCGGCGCGACGCGGCGATCGAGGAGCTCGGGTGCGGGTTGCTGGCGGCCGGCGCGACGCGGCTGCCAGCGCTGCGCGTCGGGCGGCTGCTGTTCTGCGGCGAGGACCGCCTGCTCGAGGCCGCCGCCGCGCGGACGGCCGTCTGATCGGCCACCGGGCCGTGGCAGCGGCGCGGCCCGGGGGTTCATGTGAACGCAAGTGTTCACTGATAGGGTGCGCCCGCAATGGCGACCGAATCGTCGAGCGAAGTGGGGATCGTCGGTGGCCATCTCGTTGCTCGCCGCCTGAAGGCGCACGGGGTCACCAAGCTCTTCACGCTCTCCGGCGGACATCTGTTCTCGATCTACGACGGCTGCCGCGCCGAGGGCATCGAGATCGTCGACGTGCGCCACGAGCAGACCGCCGCGTTCGCCGCGGAGGGCTGGGCGAAGGTCACGCGCCGCCCCGGGGTGGCGGCGCTGACGGCCGGCCCTGGGGTGACGAACGCGATCAGCGCAATCGCCTCGGCGCAGGCCAACCACTCCCCGATGCTCGTGCTCGGCGGGCGCGCGCCGGCGACGCGCTGGGGTCAGGGATCGCTGCAGGAGATCGATCACCTCCCGCTCGTGGCGACGTTGACGAAGCTCGCCGCGACCGCCGCGCAGACGTCGGACATCCCTGCGCTCGTCGACGCGGCGCTGCGCGCGGCGATGACCGCGCACGGCGGCCCGGCGTTCCTGGACGTCCCGCTCGACGTCGTGTTCTCCGAGGCCCCCGGCGAGGGCGGCTTCGTGCCGATGCCGAGCGCGCGCGGCGTCGCCGGACTCGGGCTGGAGTCCGGCGTGGAGCCCGACGGGGCGACGATGGACGCGGCGATCGCGCTGCTGCGCGACGCGCGGCGGCCGGTGATCATGGCCGGCACCGATCTGTACTGGGCGCACGGCGAGGACGCGCTGCTCGCGCTTGCCGAGGAATTGCGGATTCCCGTGTTTCTCAACGGCCTCGCGCGAGGCTGTGTGCCGGCCGACCATGAGCTCTTCTTCTCGCGCTCCCGGTCGGAGGGACTGCGCGGCGCCGACGTTGCGCTGCTGATCGGCGTTCCGATGGACTTCCGGCTCGGCTTCGGCAATGCGTTCGGCGAGCAGACGAAGATCGTGGCGATCGACTGCGTTGCGCCGGCGCAGCCCTACCCGCGCGCGGTGCAGGCGGGGCTGTTTGGCGATGTGAGCGACGTGATGGACGTGCTGCGCGTGGTGCTCGGCGACGGCGCCGCGGCGGATGCGTCGCGCGAGTGGGTCGGCGCGCTGCGGGCGGCGGAGGACGCGCTGCGCGCCGGCGAGCACGAGCTGCTGGCCGACGAGCGCGCGCCGCTTCACCCGATGCGCGTCTACGCTGAGCTCGGCGCGCTGCTGGACCGCGACGCGATCGTGATTGGCGACGGCGGCGACTTCGTGTCCTATGCCGGGCGCATGATCGATTCCTATCGGCCCGGTTGCTGGCTGGACCCGGGTCCCTTCGGCTGCCTGGGCTCGGGGCCGGGCTACGCGCTGGCGGCCAAGCTCGCCCACCCCGAGCGCCAAGTCGTGCTGCTGCTCGGCGATGGCGCGTTCGGGTTTGCCGGGATGGAGTTCGACACGCTTGCGCGCCATGGCGTGGCGGTCGTCGGCGTGATGGGCAACAACGGCATCTGGGGTCTGGAGAAGCACCCGATGGAGTTCATCTACGGCTACTCGGTGGCGGCCGAGTTGCGGCCCGAGACGCGCTACGACACCGTCGTGGAGGCTCTGGGCGGGCAGGGCGCGCTCGTGCGCACGCCGGCTGAGCTGCGCCCGGCGCTGGAGCGGGCGTTTGCGGCCGACGTGCCGGCGCTCGTCAACGTGCTGACCGATCCGTCGGTGGCCTACCCGCGGCGCTCGAACCTGGCCTGAGCCCGAAGAACGAGGAAGCCGCCCCCAGGGGAAAGGGCGGCTTCCTGATGCTGGCCCCGCAGGACGGGCAGGGGTACGTACCTTGCGTGGCCTTATTGGATGGCCCGGGCGGTGGGAGGCGCCGATCGAACGGCTTGCCCGGACCTATGACCGGTTCGGTTCCCCTCGAAACTTGGGCTGGGTCCCCTCTGCCGGCACGGCGGGTATCGGCAGCTCTGGCGCAGGACTTGACTCGGACGTTCGTCCGTCTTTCGGGCCGCTATATCAGCCGGCGCTGCTGGACGCCAGGCGCATCGCGGAGCCACGCAGGATGTCGTGCTCGGAGACCTCGAGCTCGTCGAGATCGAAGGCGGCGAAGACCTCGAGCAGCATCGCGACGCCGGCGACGATCGTGGGGGCGCGATCGGGCTGCAGGCCGGTCACGGCGCGGCGCTCGGTGTTCGTCATCTGGGCGAGGCGCTCGAGGATCGCCGTGCAGGTCGCGCGCGTGAGCGTGTGGCCGTGGACGCGGGCCGGATCGTAGGGGTCGAGGCCGAGCTCGATCGCAGCGCAGGAGGTGGCGGTGCCGGCGACGGCGATGGCGTGGGTGACGCGTGCGCGGTGGGCGCCCGGGACATTGTCGGCGATGATGCTCGCGACCTCGATGGCGAGAGCGTGGATCGCCCCGGGCCGGGGCGGGTCGTCGGCGACGTGACGCTCGGTCTGGCGCACGACGCCCGCCTGTGTGGAGACGTGGAAGCTCACCTCGCCGTCGCGGCCGATCACGAACTCCGTCGAGCCGCCGCCGATGTCGACGACGAGCAGCTCGCGCCCGTCGCGCGGGCGTTCGCTCGTCGCGCCGGCGAAGGTCAGCGCGGCCTCCTCGTCGCCGCCGATCGTGCGCGCGCCCAGGCCGAAGCGCTCGCGCACGCTGGCTGTGAACTGCGCGCCGTTGGCGGCGTCGCGGACGGCGCTCGTCAGCACGGCCGTGGTGGCCGTGGCGTCGTGCTCGTCGATCAGCGCGCGGTAGCGGTGCAGCGCGGCGAACACGCGCTCCATGGCGTCGTCCTGCAGCCGGCCGGTGGCGTCGGTGCGGTCGCCCAGGCGGGTCACGATCGACTCCCGATGCAGCTCCTCCAGGCCGCCACCGGGCGCGACGTCGGCGATCAGAAGCCGCGTCGAGTTCGTCCCGATATCGACCACGGCAACGCGCACGTCGCAGCGAGGCTAGTGCCTCCATCAGGCGTTGATCGGGCGATCTGGGCGTTGCTACACTCGCAAGTCCGCCGCGGGGTGGAGCAGTCTGGTAGCTCGTCGGGCTCATAACCCGAAGGTCGCAGGT
>JBBSQG010000325.1:0-4137 GCA_038258125.1 Solirubrobacterales bacterium | reverse complement strand
GCGCCGCGCTGCTCGGCCGCACACCGGGCAAGGACACGTCGCTGAGCGAGATCGCCGCCCGCGTCGATCGCGCGGGCGCGCGCTTCGACGGGCGCCTGCGGGTCGTCGCCGTCGATCGCGAGAGCGGTCGGCGCGTCGTCTTCGGGGGCCCCGGTGCGCCCGCCGCCCGGGTCGCCGAGGCGGTGCAGGCGTCCTGCTCGGTCCCCTGGATCTTCGCCCCGGTCGCGATCGGCGGGCGCGAGTACGTCGACGGCGGCATGTGGAGCAACACGAACCTCGACATCGCGCCGGCCGGACGCGCAACGCAGGTGCTGTGCTTGAACCCGATCGCCAGCCTCGACATCGCGCTCGCGTCGCCGTTCGGGATGCTGCGGGCGATCGCGGGCAGCACCGCAGCACTCGAGACACTCGCGCTGCGCAGCCGTGGCGCGAGCGTGCGGATGATCGGGCCGGCGCAGGACGTCGGCCGCATCATGGGCCCGAACCTCATGGACGTACGGCGGCGCGAAGAAGTCCTCGCCGGCGCGTACACACAGGGCATGGAGATCGGCGGCGGCAGGCCTACCGAGCAGACGGCTACGCCATAGTGGAGCCGAACGTGAACTCGTCATCCAACGCCCGGCCCCGGACGATGATCGCGGTGCGCTACGGGCTGCCCGCGGTGATCTTCCTCGCCGGCGTGATCGCGCTCATCTTCAGCGACAGGCTGAGTGGCCTCGAAGGGCTGGCGATGGGCATCGGAGTGGCCGGCTCGGTGCTGCTGCTCAACGTCCTGTACCGCATCGGCGTGACGGGCGACCTCGAGCGCGACGACGAGGAGGCCGCCCGCGTCTACCTCGACGAGCACGGCCGCTGGCCGGACGAGGAGGCGGGCGCGGCGCGCTGGCCTCCCGCCGATTCGTCGCGCTGAGCGCGGTCCAGTATCAGTGCCGTGAGCCGAAGCGCCGAAGCGCCAGGCCGGTCAGCAGCAGCACGGACGCGGCGAACAGCATCCAGACGATGTTCTGGCCGGTGAACGGGAGCCCGGTCGTGTCACTGCCCTCGCCGGAGCCCGTACCCGCGCCGCCTGCGCGGGAGTGGGTGGATGTTGCAGTCGCGGTGTCCTCATCGTCCGTGCTGTCGCCGCTGGTTTCTTGCGAGGTGTCATCGCCGCCGGGCGTCGTCGTCGACCCACCGCCAGGCGTCGTCGTCGACCCACCGCCGGGCGTCGTCGTCGAGCTCGGCGGCGTCGTCGTCGTCGTCGAGCCTGGCGTCGTCGTCGTCGAGCCTGGCGTCGTGGTCGTATCGTCGTCGCCGGTCACCGTCGCGCACGCCGTTCGGGTGATCGTGTTCGTGTCCAACGTGACCGCCTTCGAGCGCCGCGTCAGCACCCGTCCCTGCACGGTCGCGCCGGTGCCCAGCACGCTGGCGCCGAGCGCCATCGTCGTGCCCTTGAACGCGCTGCCCGTGCCGAGCGTGACCCCGGCCGTATCGCTCGAGAGCTGCCAGAAGATGTTGCAGGGACTCGGCGCGGACCCGCCGTTGACGATGGTCACCGAGCCCGCGGCCGCCGACGCGGTGGTGAGCGTCGTGCCCTGGAAGATGAACACCGCGTTCGGGTCGCCCTGGAAGTCGAGTGTCAGGCCCGTGTTGATCTGCAGGACCCCGTGTGCCGTGGAGTCGTAGACCCCGGGGGGCAGGGGCGTCGCGGGCGTTGCGGAGAGGGACAGGTCGACCGGCAACGTCCGTGTGACAGGGCGGCCCGCCGCGTCGTCGTAGGCGGTGTCGAGATCGTTCTGGGCGACCTCCGCCGCCGTGCCCAGACCGGCGTACCGGGCGCCGCCGGGCTGGGTCACGGAGCCAAAGCCCGTGAACGCGGTTCCGGTACAGCACAACCCGATGTCGCCGGTGATCGTCGTCGGGCCGGTGTTCGTGATCGTCGAGCCGGCCAGCAGCGCGAACGAGTCGGCCGACCCGAGCGCCACCGGCGACGCCGCATACGCGTTGCCGGCGAGCGCCGACGCCATCGGACCCGCCAGCGCAAGCACTACTAAGGCGCGGCGGACGCGCGACCTGCGGTTGAGGATCGCAACCATGATGTTCTCTCTCGGTTGCGGCGTTGATCCGCCGCGATGTGTGCGTCCCCGATTCGGACGGCACGCGCCAAGTCCGTGCGTCCGCAAGGGATGAGCACGGTCGAGAAGCAGTCGGCCTACCGTCACCATACCGCGCGGGGGGCGGCCCGTAGACGGGTATGCGAGCTATCCCGCCTGCTGGCGCGGGGTCCAGATGAAGAAGCGCATGGCGAGCAGCATCCCGGCGACGCCCCAGGCGGCGAGCACGAGCAGGTCACCCCCGGCGATGCCGGCACCCGCCGTGCGCGGGTCGAAGGCGACGGTGAGCGCGTCGACGAAGGGCTTGACCGGGAAGACGCCGGCGAACGTCTGCAGGCCGTCGGGCAACTCGCTGACCGGGACGAAGACGCCCGAGACGAAGTACAGCGGCAGGACGACGGCGTTCGTCATCGCCGGACCCGCGTCCTCGCTGCCGACGAGCCGCGTGTAGGCGATGCCCAGGGCGCAGAAGCTCGCAGCGCCGACGAACAGGGTGAGCAGGAGGCCGGGCAGGGTCGAAGTGGGCAGCGTCACGCCGAAGAAGACCGCCCCGATAGCGCAGAGGATCGCGGTGACGATCGTGGCGCTGACGAACGCGGTCCCGATCCGCCCGGCGAAGACGATCCACGGCGGCGCCGGCGTGCCCCGCACGCGCTTGAGGATGCCGTCCTCGCGCAGGCTGACGAGGCCCATCGTCAGCCCGACGAACGACGCCGAGACGACGGCCAGCGCGATGAACGCCGGCACCTGCAGCGTCGAGACCTTGATGTCGCCGAACTCACCGCCCGCGGTGTGGTTGCCGAAGATCGAGACGAACAGCGTCAGGAAGATCACCGGCAGGATCGCCGTGAAGAACAGCGCTGCCGGGTTGCGGACGAAGACCTTGAGGTCTGAGCGCAGCTGGACGGCAAACCGCTCGGCGTCGGTCATGCCGCCGCCTCCGACGCGTCCGCCGCCGCTTCGTCGGACGCCGTCCCGGCCTCGACGAGATCGAGGTAGACGTCTTCGAGCGTCGGCCGCGCGACCTGCAGGCGCTCCAGCTCGATCCCGCGCTCCGCCGCCCAGCCGCACAGCTCGGCGAGCATGCGGGTCGGCAGCTCGGTCTGCAGCCGCGCGAGGCCGCCGGCGAACTCGATCGCCGGCCCGCCCGGCAGCTCGCCGAGCGCCACGCCCGCCGGAGGCACGAAGCTGATCTCGCTCACCGCAGAGCCCGCGACGAGCGAGTCCGGCGCGCCCTCGGCGACGATCGCGCCGGCCTTGATGATCGCCACGCGGTCGGCGAGCGCCTGCGCCTCGTCGAGGTAGTGCGTCGTGAGAAAGACGGTCTTCCCGAGTTCGCGCAGGCCGGCGATGACCACCCAGGCGGCGCGGCGCGCGGCAGGATCAAAGCCGGTCGTCGGCTCGTCGAGGAAGATGAGATCCGGATCGCCGATCAGCGCCAGACCGACGTCGAGGCGCCGGCGCTGGCCGCCTGACAGGCGAGCAACGCGCTCGTCGGCCTTCTCCTCCAGCCCGACGAGCGCGATCGTCTCGTCGACCGGCTTGGGGTGCGGGTAGTAGGCCGACCACAGCTCGAGCGTCTCGCGCGGTGTGAGCAACGGGTGCGCGCGGCCCTCCTGCAGGACGATCCCGATCCGCGCGCGCCACGCCCGGTTGCCGTCGGCGGGATCGACGCCGAGCACGCGGACCTCCCCCGCGTCGCGTGAGCGGAAGCCCTCGAGGATCTCCACGGTGGTCGTCTTGCCCGCGCCGTTGGGCCCCAGGAACGCGAAGATCTCCCCGCGGCGGACGTGCAGCGACAGGTCGCGTACGGCCTCATCGTCGCCATAGGACTTGCGCAGCCCGTCGATCTCGATCGCGTTGGCGGCGGCGGGATCGGCGGGCACGCGCGTGACCTACGGCGTCGGGACGGGTTCGTTGGCGCCGAGGTCGACCGAATCGGCGATCGCCTGCGCCTTGCGGACGACGTTGGACAGGGCTCGGACGTACGCCGTGCCGGCCGCCTCGATGATGTCCGTCGCGACGCCCTGACCGGAGGCCGACT
>JBBSQG010000324.1:0-4151 GCA_038258125.1 Solirubrobacterales bacterium | reverse complement strand
TCGGCGACCGCGGCGCGCTGGCGGGCGACGGTCGCCTCGTCGCCGCGCGCGATCGGCCCGGTCAGGGCACGCTCGGCGCCGACGGCGGCCCAGTTGGCGACGCTCGCCTCGACGAGCGCGACGAGCGGTGCGCGGTCCAGGCCGGCGGTCGCGGCGGGGCGCTCGGCGAGCCCTTCGAGCGTGACGAGGAAGTTCGAGGCGATCGAGGCCGCCGCGTGGTAGGCGGCTCGGTCGTCGTCCGCGACCGTGACCGGGCGCAGGCCGAGCGTTGCGGCGAGTGATTGCGCGGCGGCCAGCGCGCGCGGTGTGGAGCCCGCGACCGCCGCCGTCGCGCCCGCGAAGGCCGCGCCGCCGGGGGTCACGGTCATGAGCGGGTGCAGCGAGAAGGCCTCGTGGGCACCGAGCGCGGCGAGCGTCGTGGCGGCCGAGCAGTGGCCGACGAGCCGTCCCGGCCGGGCGGCCAGCGCGGCGGCGGCGGGCTCGATCTGCTCGTCGGGCACGCACAGCAGCACCGCGGGTGCGTCGGCGGCCGGTGCTTCCCCGCGCCGCAGCGGGCCCTCGATGTCGAGTGCGGCGGCGCTCAACGCGCCGGCCAGCGCCGTGCCCATGCGACCGGCGCCGACGATCGCGAGGCGATCGAGGGCGCGTGCCTGGGCAGGCAGCGAAAGCTGGGGCTGCGTGGTCATCGTGTCGGTCCAGTCCTCCAGGAGGTACCGGTCGCGTGCTTGATGTGCGAGCGGTTGGCGCCGCCGCGTCTTTCAGGGTAGCTGACTAGCCTTGCGCCCGTGGGCACGAAGGATGAGCGCCGCGCGGAGCTGACCGCCGTCTATCGCGAGGCGCGTGCGTGCACGCGGTGCCCCGAGCTGGCAAGCACTCGGACGCAGGTCGTCTTCGGGGCCGGCAACGCCGACGCCGACCTCATGTTCGTCGGCGAGGCGCCGGGCGCGAAGGAGGACGAGCAGGGAGTCCCGTTCGTCGGCGCCGCCGGCAAGCTGCTCGACCAGCTGCTCGCGGAGGTCGAGCTCGCCCGAGCTGACGTCTTCATCGCCAACGTGCTGCGCTGCCGCCCGCCGGGCAATCGCGACCCGCAGCCGGTCGAGATCGAGAACTGCTCGGAGTATCTCCTGCGCACGGTGCAGCAGATCCAGCCGCGCGTCGTCTGCACGCTGGGCAACTTCTCGACGAAGCTCCTGCGCGCCGACCCGACCGGCATCTCGCGCCTGCACGGCCAGGCCGAGATCCTCGTCATCGGCACCCGCGCGGTGCGGTTGTATCCGCTGTTTCACCCCGCGGCGGCGCTCTACACTCGCTCGCTGCTGGAGACGCTGCAGGCCGACTTCGCGCGCCTGCCCGAGCTGCTCGCGCTCGCGCTGCCCGAGCAGCCGCAGACCGACGAGCCACCCGAGCCCGAGCCCGCGCTGCCCGAGCCGGAGCTCGCGCCCGCGCCAGACGACGACGAGCCGGACCAACTCGGCCTCTTCTGACCGCGCGGCCGCGCTATGCCGGGTGGTCGTGTTGCCTATGGGGCGCCATGAACCCCATAGGCGACACGCACGACGCCGGGCCGGCGGGCGCCGCGCTACGCCCCGACCGCGCTGCCGCGCAGCGCCGGCAGCACCTGCTCACCGTAGGTGCGGATCGACCCGAACGGGTCCGCGCGGCCGATCAGCTGCAGGCAGATCACCGTCGCGCCGGCCTGCTCCATCTCGCGGATGCGCTCGATGTGCTCCTCTGGGTCGGCGGAGACGAGAAAGCCCTCGTGGGCGAACTGCTCGTCGCTCATCTGCGCATCGGCGCGGCGTTGCATGTCCTCCTGGTCGACGATGTCGTCGAGGTGCAGCTCGGGCAGCTGCGTCGGCTTCCAGTGGCGCGCCCCGGCGATCGCCTCGCGTTCCTCCTGCGCCCAGGCAAAGCCCGCCTGGAAGATGATCTCGCCCGGCTCGCGCCCAAGATCGGAGCAGGCCGCGCGGTAGGCGTCGATGATCGCCGGTGCCTTCTCGGGATCGCCGAGCGTCCAGAGGCCGTCCCCGAAGCGCGCCGCGACCTCGGCCGATTGCGGGCCAAAGGCCGACACGTAGAGCTTCGGCCGCGTCTCGGCGCGCGTCCACAGGCGCGCGTCCTTGAGCTTGAACCAGCCGGCGTCCATCGTCACCGTCTCGCCGTTCCACAGCCGCGTGATCGCCTCCAGACCCGTCTCCAGGCGGCGGCGCTGCTCCTCGTAGGGCGGCCAGTCCATCCCCAGCGGCGTCTCGTTGACCGCCTCGCCCGAGCCGACGCCGAGGAACACACGGCCGGGATGGAGCTCCTCCAGCGACATGAACGCCTGCGCGACGAGGCCGGGGTGGTAGTGGTGGACGATCGGCGTCACGCCGGTGCCGATCGGCTTCTGGGTCACCTGCCCGAGCGCGCCGAGGTAGACCCACGCCTGGGCCGCTTGGCCGTCGGGAAACCAGGGCGCGAAGTGATCGGACGTGCCGAGCCCGTCGAAGCCGGCGCGGTCGGCCGCCTTGGCCTGCTCGAGCATCTGCGACGGCGTGAACTCCTCCGTCGACGTCGCGAACCAGTACTGCATCGGGGGCGCTCCTCTCAGGCGGGGCAGACGCTTGGCCTACCCGCAGGAGCGCGCCCCTGCGCGTCGGTCCGGCTACTCGCCGGCGTCAGCGGGTTTGAGCGTCAGCGCGCAGCCGTTGATGCAGTAGCGCTGCCCGCTGGCGCCGGGCCCGTCGGGGAACACGTGGCCGAGGTGGCCGCCGCACTGGCTGCAGAGAACCTCGGTGCGGCGCATGAACATGCTCTTGTCCTCGCGCAGCGTCACGGCCGCGGCGACGGCCGGGTCGGTGAAGCTCGGCCAGCCGGTGCCGGAGTCGAACTTCGTGTCGGAGGAGAAGAGACCGGCTCCGCAGCCCGCGCAGGCGTACATGCCGTCGGCCTTCTCGCTGACGTAGGGGCCGGTGAACGCGCGCTCGGTGCCGGCGCCGCGCAGGATCTCGTACTGCTCGGGCGTCAGCTCCGCGCGCCACTGCTCGTCGGTCTTCTTCACTGGGGCGTCGATCGGGGTGTGCTTCATGTCTTCAATGTAGCCCCGGGCCGCGATCTGTCACGCGGCTTGGCGCCCCAGCCGCCGCCGGGCCAGGTGGCGCGCGAGGTAGCCGACCTGGGCGAGCTGGGCGAGCGCGTCGAGCCCCCGCTCGCCGTGCGTCAGGTCGGCGCGGACGTACTCGGCGAGCTCGCCGTCGCGCCCGTAGTAGCGCCACGATCGCGAGAAGCCGATCGTGCGCAGCAGCGCGGCGGTCAGCGGCGGCGAGGCGAACGCGCCGTGTACGAACAAGAGGCCGCCCGGGGTGACCCGCATCGGCCAGCGGCCGAACAGCTCCGCGGCGACGCTGTAGCGGGCTGCCGGGCCGATGAACAGCACGTCGATCGAGCCGTCGACGCGGGCCACCGCGCCGGGCTCGACGAGCAGCACCTCGACCCCGTCGCGCGCGCCGGCGCGGATCGCGTCGACGGCCGCAGACGTCACGTGGCCGGTCATGACGACGCGCGCGGGCGGGTCGAGCACGCGCGCGCAGGCCTGCAGCCGCTGCACCTGGGTCGGGCTGAGCACGCCGCGAAGGTACCTCAACCACCATGTCGTCCGAGCTGGCGCCGTGGGAGGCATTACAGTGCCAGGCGTGTCGTGGTCTCCCCGTCGCGTCGTCGTCGCGCTGCTCGCCAGCGCGCTGCTGGGCGCGCCCTCCGTCGCCTCGGCGCAGAACTCGACGATCCCCGAAGACGGCGCCGGCGTGTCGTCCACGCCGCCGGTCCCGCTGACGGGCACACGCGCGCACAGCCCGGCTTCGAGCGCGCTGCCGGACACCGGCGCCGATCCGCGGATGCTGTTTCTCACGGGCATGGCGATGACGCTTCTCGGTGCCGGGCTGCGTCTGCGCACCGCCGATGCCAACGACTACTGATACGGCAACCCCGGACGAGACCGAGGCGCTCGCCGCCCGGCTGGCAGAGCGCCTGCGGCCCGGCGACGTCGTGCTGGTCTCCGGCGAGCTGGGGGCGGGCAAGACGACGTTCGTGCGCGGCGCCTGCCGCGCGCTCGGCGTGGCCGGCGCGGTGACGAGCCCGACGTTCACGATCGCCCGCCGCTACGACGGCGCCGT
>JBBSQG010000323.1:0-4167 GCA_038258125.1 Solirubrobacterales bacterium | reverse complement strand
GGCGGGGCGGCGGGCGGCGCGGCGGCGGGCGGAGCGACGGGCGTGTTTGTCGCGCCCTGCGCCGGGTTCGGCGTGGGGATCAGCGGCGTCGGATTGGTCGGCGGCGGCGGGGCGGTGACGCCGGGGCCGGTCGCGCCGGGCGTGACGACCGCCACCGGCGGCAGGGCGGCGGTGTCGGGCGCGGCGGTGATCGGTGCCGCCGAGCCCGCGGGTGGCGCCGACGCGGTCCGCTCGGCGTCGCTCGTGAGCGCGGCGTACGTCGCGATCAGCGCGCAGCACAGCAGCAGCGTGCTGAGCCCGACGACGGTGGAGGCGGCGCGCCAGCCGGGCCTCTGGCCGAGCCGCCCGGGGGCGGCGGTGCCGCACTCCAGGCACCAGTCCTGGCAGCGCTGCATCTCGGCGCCGCAGGTCTCACAGGCGAAGTCGGGTGCAATCGCGACGACGTCGTCGTCCGGCGGCTGCGACCCGTTCGCGCGGTGGGCCGCACGGTCTCTCAGTTGCAAAGCCACGGCAGGACAGGGTAACGCGCGCGCCGGGGCTGAGTTGCGCTTGCCCGACCGCCGCGACGCCCGGTGAGATCAGGCCGGCGGAGTGCCCGACCGCCGGCTGGCCCCCGGCCCGATCGCCTGGCTCGGCGCCGGTCAGCTCTCCAACGCGCCGGGATCGGCCGGCACGTCGACCGCCTGAGCGCGCAGCGCTTGGAGGGAGACGATGTCCAGCGCGCGCTCGTGCGTGGAGGCGAGCACGACGTAGGAGGCGGCGCCGTCCTCGTAGGCGCGCAACCAGTTGACGGCGGTGACGCACCAGCGGTCGCCCGGGACGAGGCCGGGGAAGCGGTACATCGGCATCGGCGTCGAGAGGTCGTTGCCGATGGCGCGCTGGTGGGCGAGGAACTCCTCGGTCACGACGGCGCAGATCGTGTGGCTGCCGAGGTCCTCGGGACCGGTGCTGCAGCAGCCGTCGCGGAAGAAGCCGGTCATCGGCTCGGTTCCGCAGGGCTCCAGGTCGCCGCCGAGGACGTTGCGTTCGGGCATCGGCGCGACACTAACGCCCGTCGCGGCGGCGTGGCTGCTGACCGCCGACTTGCGACCGCCGCTCGCTTTGAGCGAGGCCGGCGAGCTGAGCGGTTAGACCTTCGCGGGCTCGACGCGGATGCGCCGGCCGCGCACGCGCTCGCCGTCGACCGCGGCGGCGATCCGCTCGGCCTCGGCGGCCGGCACGGAGAGAAAGGCGAAGTGCTCGAGCACCTTGACGTCGCGCACGTGCTCGCCGTCGATCTTCGCCGCGTGCGTGACCGCACTGACGAGGTCGGCGACCTCGATGCCCGCGGCGCGACCTCCCGCGACGATGAGCTTGGCGAACGTCTCGTCGCCGTTGGTGGAGATGTGTGGTTTCGTGTGGCGGCGCGGCTTCTCGACGATCGGCGCGGGCTCGACGCGCACGCCCGGCTCCCACGGTGTCACCTTGACCCCGGTGTGGGCCTCGATCGCCTCGAGCTCCTTGGCCTGCTTGGGCTCGACGAACGTGATCGCGCGGCCCGCGCGCCCGACGCGGCCGGTGCGGCCGATGCGGTGCACGTAGACGTCGGGCGAGCGCGGTACGTCGAAGTTCACGACGTGCGTGACCGTCGAGATGTCCAGGCCGCGGGCGGCGACGTCGGTCGCGACGAGGATCGGCACGCGGCCGCCCTTGAAGCCGAGCATGACCCCGTCGCGCGAGCCCTGCGACATGTCGCCGTGCAGCGCCTTGCAGTTGAAGCCGCGGTCCTTCATCTTCTTGTAGAGCTGGTCGGTGCGGATCTTCGTGCGCGCGAAGACGATCGCCTGGTCGGGCTTCTCGGCCTCGAGGACCTCGACGAGCTTGTCGGGCTTGTCGGCCGTCTTGACCGTCAGCTGAAACTGCTCGACGGAGTCGACCGTCATCGTCGCCGACTGCACCTTGACGTGCTCGGGGTCGTAGAGGTAGTTGTCGGCGAGCTTGCGGATCGGCGGCGGCATCGTCGCGCTGAACAGCGCCGTCTGTCGGCTGTTGGGCGTCAGGCGCAGGATCTTCTCGACGTCCTCGAGGAAGCCGAGGTCGAGCATCTCGTCAGCTTCGTCGAGCACGACGAAGCGGCAGGAGTCGAGCACGAGCGAGTGGCGGCTGATCAGGTCCAGGACGCGCCCGACGGTGCCGACGACGATGTGCCCGCCGGCCTTCAGCTGCGCCTGCTGCGTGCGGATCGGCGCGCCGCCGAAGACGGCGACGACGTCGGCGCCCGTGCGGCGCGCGTACGTCCGCAGCGCCTGCGTCACCTGGATGCACAGCTCACGCGTCGGGGTGAGGACGAGCGCCTGCACCTCCGGCTCGCTGGGGTCGATGTACTCGACGATCGGGAGGCCGAAGGCCGCGGTCTTGCCCGAGCCCGTCTGCGCCTGCCCGATGACGTCGCGGCCCTCGAGCATGGGCGGGATCGCCTGCTCCTGAATGGGGCTCGGCTTCTCGTAGCCGACGTCCTCGAGTGCCCCTAGTGTGCTCTCTGAAAGTCCAAGATCGGCGAATGTGGTCACGCGACCCAGCTTAGTCGGTGCTTCGCGGGCGTCCCGATTGGAAAGCTGTGCCGATCAGCCCGCCACGACGACCCGGGCGCCGACGACCTCGTAGGTCGATCGGGCGCGTGCATCGCGCGTGGCCAGCGTGGCGTCATGTTCGACGGCCGCGAGCGCGACGAGCGCGTCGTAGACGGCGCCTCCAGCGATCCCGAGCCGTCCAAGCACCGCCGGCAGCTGCTGGGCGGTCTCCGCGCTGATCGCGAGGGACGGTCCGAAGCGCTCGCCGATCAGCCGTGCCGCGTCCTGTGGGCTGAATCGCATCGTGCCCGGAAGTCGCGTCAGAACCGAGTAGGTCTCGGCAGCGGCGTGTCCGCAGAGCATGCTCTCGCGCCGATTCCACCACCGCTCGACCACGTGATGCTCGCGGTGTGTCTCCACGAGCAGTGGGATCGCCACGCTTGTGTCCAGCGCGAGCGCCGTCAACGGCGGCCGGAGTCGATCAGGGCGAACACGATGTCGTCGTCGATCGCCGTGTCGCCGGTTCCCACGAGGAGCCCGTCCCGGTGCACGAGCTGCGCCGTGCGCCCGGCCGGCAGCAGCTGCAGCCCGGCGCCGTACGGCGAGATGTCCACCTTCGAACCCGGCGTCAGACCGAGCCTGTCGCGCAGCGGCTTCGGGATGACGATGCGTCCGACGGAGTCGATCGTCATCTCCATTTGGGAAGACGCTACCACTTCATTCCCAGCAGATCGCACGATATCGGCGACCTGGTGGGCTGACCCTGACCCAGCCGCCGAGCTCGGCGACCACCGCGTAGAGCATCGGAACCCCGCGTTCTCAGCGCGCGAGGCGCTCGCTCGCCGCCGCCCGCACCGACGAAGCCTGCGCCCGGTCGGCCGTCAGCTCGTCGAGACGCTGCGCGGCGAGCCGCACGCGCCGGTCGACATGCTCGGCCGCCAGCCCGCGCGTCTCGGCCTCGCAGTCCCACAGGCAGTCGACCGCGGCATCGCCGCCGAACGTCGGGTCGGAGGTGGCGAGCGCGGCGACGATGTAGCGCCGGCCGTAGGAGTACGGGATCTCCTCGTAGGCGCGCAGCAGCTCGTCGAACGGTCCGTGCAGCCCGACCCGCCCGAGTGCCTCCGCGAGCGAGCAGACGACGAAGACATCGGCGTCGATACCCGCGTCGAGCTCATGTGCGAGCGCGCGCCGGGCCGGCGCGAGATCCTCGTCCTCGGCCCAGGTCGCGAGCATCCCGGCGGCCTTGCGGCGGCGCGCCCAGTCGGCGGAGGTGAGCCAGTCGTGCGCGAGCGCGCGCGTCTGCGACAGCGGCATCGCCTCGAGCGCCAGCGCGATCGCCCCCTGCAGCTCGTCGCGCTCGTCGCGCGTGTTGCGCTCGGCGATCTCCAGCAGCTCGCTGCGGCCCTGGCGGCCGAGCGCGAGGATCGCCGCACGCCGCATCGGTGCGGCGGGGCTGTCGGCGGCGCGCAGCAGCTGCTCGACGTCGGCGAAGCTGCGGCGGGTGGCCAGCTCGTCGGCGATCTGCGTCCAGCGCGAGTCCTCCTCGATCTGCAGCAGCTCGGCGGTGCTCATCTCGCGCGGGCGTGCGCGTGCGCGAGCGGGCGCGCTCGGCGGGGCC
>JBBSQG010000322.1:0-4169 GCA_038258125.1 Solirubrobacterales bacterium | reverse complement strand
CCCGCGGCGGCCTGACCGTCGATCCGGCAGTCGTCGGCGGGCGCGACCACCCGTAGCCCATCCGGGCTCACGACGTTCAGCCCGTCGCCGTCTGTTGGCGAGCTGATCCGCCAACCGCCCTGCCAGGCGCCGCGGCCACCGTTTGCCTGCGAGAGCGCGCGCACGAGCTCGCCTCCGTCGTCCGGCCCGATGAGCGGCGAGGGGACCGGTGGCAGGGGAGCGCCGGTGCGGAAGAAGTCGCGCACCAGCCGATCGCGCAGCCGGTCCTCGAGCTCCGCGCGCGGACTGTCCTCGCGCTGCCCGAACCACATGTATGCGCTCGGCGGGCGAACCTCGACCGCGTCAAGCAGCGTCCGCACCTGTGCTTCCGCGCCGAGCAGGCGGTCCGGCGGCTCCACGTCTGCCATGCCGGGTGCGCCCGGTGCACCGGGCCGGAGCGTGTTCGGCTCGTCCACGGGGCCGGAGCTCACGGTGCGATCGCCAGGCGCCCGGCGCAGGCGCGATCGGGTGACAGCAGGAGCTCGCGGGCGACCGTCAAGGTGCCCGCGACGCGGTCGCTGAGCAGCGTCGTCTCCTGCGTGTGCTCATAGGCGGTCTGGATCAGCCGCGCGCCCGCGAAGCGCACCGCGCGCAGGCGCAGCGCGGCCGCGGTGTCCGCCTCCAGGTCCGCCGCGCGGACGTACGCCGACCACAGCGCTCCGGCCGGAGGCGCCGGCGCCTGGAGCCCGAGGCAGTCGCTGAACGCCGAGCCGAGGTCGAACGCCGGATCGCCCCAACCGGCCATCTCCCAGTCGACGAGCTTGACCCGCGTCAGCCGGGAGCCGCCCGGCGCGGGGTGAGCGATGCAGTTGGCCCACTTCACGTCGCGATGCACGAGCGCCGTCACCGACCAGCCGCCCCGCAGCTCGTCGAGCCCGGCGCACAGCTCCGCGTCGGCCTGCAGGCGCTTGACGAGCTCGACGCTCGCCGCGCTCATGTAGCGCAGCGCCTCCAGTGGCGGCCGGTGCAGTGCGAGCACCCAGGGCGCGTCGCGGCGCAACTCCTCCGCATCGACCGGGACCGCGTGCAGCGTCGCCATCACGCGCCCGAGCGCCGCCGCCAGCCCGACCGGACAGCTGGCGCGCGCCGTGACCACCCGCTCGAGATCCTCACCGGCCTCGATCCACTCGAGGATCAGCAGCCCTCGCCTCGCGTCGTATCGGTGCAGCGCGGGGACGCAGGCGCGCAGCGCCGCCGGGCCCCGCGACAGGCGCCGGTACAGCGCCGCCTCGTTGGCCAGTGTGTGCGCGCTGTCGGCGACGACCCCCTGCTTGAGCAGGTAGCTCTCACCCGGTACGCCACGCACCCGGAAGTTGCGGTTGCGGCTCGACGCGTCGGTGATCCGCACCGCGCCCGCGACGACCGAGCGGCGGCCGAGAAGCCGCCGCTTGAGCAGGTGGCCGGCGACTTCGTGCTGTTCGAGCATCGGCATCGAGAGGGGCGACGACCCCGCGGGATCAGGTCGCGCAGCGAGTGTAGGTCGCGCTGGCTCGGACGCCGCGCGCGCGAGTCGCCTGCCATGCTGGGCGGGTGGACGATGACGCGATACCGCGCGTGCGCGTCGACGGGCCGGTGCCCGTCTCGCTGCGCGACCGGCTGCTGATCGAATGGGTCGCCCAGGCCAAGGTCGGCGACGCATTTCCGCCGCCATGGTCCGATTCCCAGACGCCGCTGGCGTCGATCGTCCGCACGCTGATCATGCTCGAGGTCATCGATCGCCCCGATCCCGGCGCCTCGCTGGCAGCGGTCGCGCAGGACGCCTCGGTCGCCGCGCGCGCCTGGCTGGAGCAGAACCCGCCCCCGCCGCTGAAACCCGCGCCCGAGATTCCCCGCCCTCCGTGGATGAAGAACCCGTAGCGCCCGGCCGGCACATGCGCGTCGATCCGATGGCGGTGCGCGTGACGCCCCGCGACCGGCTGCTGATCGAGTGGGTCGCCGGCGCGAAGGTCGGCGACCCGCTGCCCGAGCCGTGGTCCTATGCCCGCAGCCCGCTGGAGTCCGTCATCCGCAACCTCGCGATCCTCGGTGTGATCGAGCGCGCCGGGCCCGACGACACGTGGGCGTCGATGGCGCCGAAGGCCACGACGTGCGCCCAGGCCTGGCTCGACGCACACCCGCCGGAGGAGTGACGCCGGCGCAGATCGAGTTCGCCAGGGGCCCAGCCGGTGATCAGATCATGCAGACCGAGACGCTGACGGGCGCCAGCCGCCCCGATGAGCCGACCCCGCGCCCTGAGTACCGTCAACCGCATGCGACAACGCACCCTCGCACGCACCGGCGTCCACGTCAGCCCGCTCTGCCTCGGCGCGATGATGTTCGGCGCCTGGGGCGAGCCCGATCACGACGCCGCGATCGCGATCATCCACCGCGCGCTCGACGCCGGGATCAACTTCATCGACACCGCCGACGTCTACGCGCGCGGCGAGTCGGAGACGATCGTCGGCAAGGCGCTGGCCGGCGGCCGGCGCGACAACGTCGTGCTGGCGACGAAGTTCCACGGCACGATGGGCGACGACCCCAACGAGGCCGGCAACTCGCGACGCTGGATCTTCCGCGAGGTCGAGGCGTCGCTGCAGCGCCTGCAGACCGAGTGGATCGACCTCTACCAGGTCCACCGCTGGGACCCCTGGACCGACCACGAGGAGACGCTCGGCGCGCTCTCAGACCTCGTCAGCCAGGGCAAGATCCGCTACGTCGGCTCGTCGACCTACCCGGCGGCGCAGATCGTCAAGGCGCAGTGGGTCGCCCGCGAGCGCGGCCTGACGCGCTTCGTCTGCGAGCAGCCGCCCTACTCGATCCTCACCCGCGGCATCGAGGCCGACGTGCTGCCGGCCTGCCGCGAGCACCGCATCGGCGTGATCCCCTGGAGCCCGCTGGCCGGCGGCTGGCTGTCGGGCCGCTGGCGCAAGGGCGCCGACGATCTCACGTCGCGCCGCTCGGCGATGATCCCGGACCGCTACGACCTCGCGATTCCCGCCAACCAGGCCAAGCTCGAGGCCGCCGACGCGCTCGGTGCGCTCGCCGACGAGGCCGGCATCTCGCTCATCCACATGGCGCTCGCGTTCGTCATCCGCCATCCCGCCGTGACCGCGGCGATCATCGGTCCGCGCACGATGGCGCAGCTCGAATCTCAGCTCGGAGCGGCCGACGTCGAGCTCGACGCCGCGCTGCTGGACCGTATCGACGAGATCGTCGCGCCGGGGACGAACATCAACCCGGCCGACGCCGGCTGGACGAACCCGGCGCTGGCGCCCGAGCAGCGGCGCCGGTAGCTCAGCCGCCGGCGAGCACGACGTCGTAGCCGTCGGCGCGCAGCAACTCGACGACCGCGTCGCGGTGATCGCCCTGCAGCTCGATCACCCCGTCCTTCGCCGAGCCGCCGACGCCACAGCGCTTCTTCAGTTGCCCGGCGAGCTCGCGCAGCTCGGCGTCGCCGAGCGGCACGCCGGACACGGTCGTGACCGCCTTCCCGCGCCGCCCGGCGGTCTCGCGGCGCACCTTCAGGCGGCCGCCGGCGGCCCGATGCGCAACCTGCTGCGGGTCGCGCGCCTTGCGCAGGTCGCCGTCGGTCGTCGACCAGACGGGTTTGGCGTCGGGACCACCGCGCTTGGGCATCGGATCGACGCTAGCGCAGCCGGCCCGGCGCAGCGCCCTCACGCCTCGGACTCGACCTCGACCTCGCGCAGCCGGTGGGTGTCGACGTCGTAGACGAATCCGCGCACGCGGTCGCGATGCAGCACGAACGGCGAGCGGCGCACACGCAGGATCGACTGGCGAACGTCGGCGTCCAGGTCGGTGAACGACTCGATCGCGAACGCCGGCGCGACACCGCTGGCCTCCTGCAGCTCGCGGCGAAAGCCGTCGTCGGTGAGCGCCTGCAGGCCGCAATCGGTGTGGTGGATGAGCATCACCTCACGTGTCTTCAGGCGCCGCTGGGAGACCGCCAGCGAGCGGATCACGTCGTCGGTGATGACCCCGCCGGCGTTGCGTAGGACGTGCGCCTCGCCGTGCTGCAGGCCGAGCGCGGCGAACACGTCCAGCCGCGAGTCCATGCACGTCACGATCGCCAGCCGGCGGCGCGGGCGCAGATCGAGGTGCTGGGCGGGCAGCGACGCCGCGAACACCTGGTT
>JBBSQG010000321.1:0-4185 GCA_038258125.1 Solirubrobacterales bacterium | reverse complement strand
TGCTCGCCGCCGGCGCCGAACCGCTGTCGCTGGACATCTGGGTCGCCCACCAGGTCGATGAGGAGGCCGGGCTGATGCTCGTCTTCAACGGCCGCTGGCTGCAGATCAACGGCTCGGGGACCGACTGGACGCGTGCCAAGGCGGCCTACGACGCGGCCCAGGTCGAGCTCGCCCTCGCCTACGGGATCACGACCTTCCGGCTGCCCGAGCTGCCCGCCGACACCGTCACCGAGGTGCGTCGCAAACGCCGGGTCAAAGATCAGGACCCGGGCCGCGACGAGCGCCAGTCCTTCCGGCCGGAGCCGCCGAAGCGCTGAGTTCCCGGCCGCCGTCTGCGGCCGGTACTCGCGGCCGCGCTCGCGATCGAGGCTACGTCCCGCCGGGATCCTCGGCCGAGGGTGGGCCGCCCTCGCCGGGGCCGGCCGTGAACCAATCGGGGATCGTGAACGGTACCTCAGGATCCTCGGGGGTCCCGTCCGGTGGCCAGCGCTGGGGGTAGGGCGGACGCTTCCAGACCCACTGCTCGCCGCAGTAGGCGTAGTGGAAGCGGATGTTCTTCAGCAGTGCCTTGCGGTGGTCGGGACAGGCGTAGCGGCGCGGGCCGAGCAGGCCGCCGGCCTGCCACACGAGCCACTTGCCGGGCATCGCGTCGATCAGCTCTCCGAAGATGTCCTCCTGCGTCGACGCGCCGATCGACTCGCGCGTGGCATCGTCGGGCAAACAGCCACAGATGTCGCAGCGAAACCAGTAGCGGACCGGCATGGCTACAGCCTAGGCGCGGCGCGGGGCGGATACCAGGGGTGCGGCACGCCGATCGATCAGCGCAGCAGTCGCAGCCGTAGGGATGCGCCGGTCCGGCGGCGACATACATGCGCAGCCTGCTGCTGTAGGCCTACGACCCCGCCGTGGCAGTGCTGTGGCCCGACCTCAGGCGCGGCGGGCCCAGTCCGGCAGACCGGGGTCGTCGTAGGCGGGCGCGGCCGGCGACGGGGCGGCCCCAGCGCCAGCGAGTTCGCGCTCCGGCGGCGGCGCGCTCGACGCACCGGGAGGCGGCGCCAGGACGTCCCGACGTGGCGCTGTGGCGCGCGCCACGGTGGGCGCGGAGCCGTGCTGGTCGATCCGCCCAGGAATGAGCGCGTCGGCGAGCGACACGTCCTGCTTGACGACGCGCACACCGTAGACGTAGGCGAGCGCACCGCCGAGCGTGCCGCCGAGCGTCAGCAGGCCGAAGGCCGCGAGTCCCAGGATGAGCCCGTTCGTCGTGACCTCGCCGTCGTCATAACCGGGTCGCTGCGCGAGCCACGTCGCGACGAACAGCCCCGTCGCCGTGATCATGACCAGGAGGTGGTAGTTGGCAAGCTTGCGGCGGGCGCTGCCCTTGCTGAGGTCCGCCCAGTCGAGCAGGCCGGTCAGCGATGTCGGGACCGCCACGATCAGCCCGCCCGAGATCGCCAGTAGCGACCCGGTGGCCATCGCCTGCTGCTCGACGCCGAGCGCTCCGAGCACGAGCATCGCCACGCCCACGGTGTAGGCGCCGACGCTGACATCGGTCAACGGAGCGTGCGAGGGCTTGCCGGGAAACCCCTTGATGAGGGTGAGCAGGGCGTTCACGTGACACCTCCGTTGGCATGCATGTCGAGACCGCGGCCGCGGATCTCCGCTACCTGACCGCTACGCGAGCGACGGCGGATCCAGATCAGGCGCGCGGGCGTCGTGGCGCGAAGCCATCCCTGCTCGGCCGGCGAGGCCGGGAGCTCCCCGGCCTCGCTGGCCTGCGGTGGGCCGGCGGCAGGCCGGCCGGCCGATCAGGCGTGCTCGTGGGCGTGCACCTCCTCCAGGCCTGCCTCGTGGACGTGCGGGTGCTCGTGCGTGTCGCCGTCGTGGGTGTGCTCGTGGTCGTGCTCGACGTGCTCGTGGTCATGCCCGGTGTGGGCATGCGAATGCGTCTCGCCCCCGTGCTCGTGCTCGTGTGCGTGCGCTGCGTCGTGGGTGTGCTCGTCGGTCATGTGGCTCCTTGCGTCGTTGCTTGGATGTCGATGGTGGGCGCGCGCGGTGGGTCAGCCGAGCCGGCTCGCAGGTGCTCGATGTGGCGCAGGGCCTCGTCGAGCAGCGATGCGACGTGCGGGTCGTGGAGTGCGTAGATCACGTGACGACCGGCCCGGTTGCCGATCACGAGGCCGAGGTCCCGCAGGATCCGCAGCTGGTGGGAGACGGCGGGTTGCTCCATCTGCACCGCGGTCGCAAGATCGCCGACGGCGCACTCCCCCTCACGCAGGCACGCGAGGATGCGGACGCGACTCGGCGTCGACAGGGCACCCATGATGCGCGCCACGTGGCGCGCATCATCGGCGCTGACCGGGGTGCTCGAGCTGACTCCATGCGCAAAGCCCATCTGCGGCCATGCTTACATGCGCATGCGTACATGTCAACGCACGGCGTTGACCCTGGCGCGCGGGCCACTTGCGGGGGATCGCCTGGATGCACCGGTCTCGTGCCACCGTGCTCCCGGCCGCGCCATGCACTCTCCGAGGCGATCCTTATTGCGGGTCAGTGGCAATGACGTTAGGGTGGCTGCAACAGGCATACGCGTCAAGCGCATGCACCGCCAAGCGAAGGAGCTCGTCCCTGCATGCACGACCGTCGCGCCGGCCGTTTCGCCATCGCCTGCCTGCTGACGTGTCTGGCGACCGTGGCCGTCGGCTGCGGTGACGACGGCGCATCGGGCAACGACTCGCCGGACGGCGACACCGCGCTGAACGTCGGGACGACCGTCGCGCCGATCACGAGCATCGCGGCGAACATCGGCGGCGACCGCGTGAAGATCACCGGCATCGTCCCCGAGGGCACGAACTCGCACACGTTCGAACCCAAGCCCAGCGTGGCCGAGCTGCTCAGCGGCCTCGACGTGCTGTTCGTCAACGGCCTCAAGCTCGAGGAGCCGACGAAGGAGCTGGCACAGGAGAACCTCAAGCCGGGCGCCGAGATCGTCGAGCTCGGCACGAAGTCGATCCCGGCCAGTCAGTACGCCTACGACTTCTCGTTCCCGAAATCGGGCGGCAAGCCCAACCCGCATCTCTGGACGGACCCGAAGTACGCGCTGAAGTACGCGCAGATCATCCGCGACACGCTGGCGCGCCGCGATCCGAAGGACACGGCCTACTTCGACGCGAACTTCCAGAAGTTCAAGACGAAGGTCGACGCGTTCGACCAGGCGATGCGGACGTCGTTTGCGACGATCCCGCGCGCCAAGCGCAAGCTGCTGACCTACCACGACGCCTACGCCTACTTCGGTCGCGACTACGGCTGGGACATCATCGGCGCGATCCAGGTCTCCGACTTCGAGGACCCGACGCCGAAGGAGGTCGCGAGCCTGATCGACCAAGTCAAGCGGACGAAGGTACCGGCGATCTTCGGCTCGGAGGTGTTCCCGAGTCCCGTGCTCCAGCAGATCGGCAAGGAGGCCAACGTCAAGTACGTCGACGTCCTGCGCGACGACGACCTGCCCGGAGCGCCCGGCGAGCCCGAGCACTCGTGGATGGGGCTGATGCACTTCGACTATGTCACGATGACCGAGGCGATGGGCGGCGACGCGAGCGCGCTGAAGGCGTTCAAGCCCGGCGACGTCGCACCGGACCGGGCGAGCTACCCGCAGTGACATGAGCGCGGCCCGACCCCGAGAGGAGCTCGTCGCGCTGATGGGCGTGACCTGCGGCTACGTCGACGAGGCGGTGCTCGTCAACGTCGACCTGGCGATCCACAGCCGCGAGTTCGTCGGCATCGTCGGTCCGTCAGGTGCCGGCAAGACGACGGCGCTGCGCGTGATCGCCGGGGGTATGCGTCCGGCGCACGGCTCGGTGCGGCGACGCCCCGGTCTGCGGACGGCCTACGTCCCGCAGGTCGAGACGATCAACTGGAGCTTCCCGGTGACCGTCAACGAGTGCGTGCTCATGTCGCGGATCGGCCGTCGGCGCCTGCCCTGGGCCAGCCGTGCCGAGCGCATGCAGGTCGCCGACGTGCTCGAGCGGCTGGACATCGGGATGCTCGGCGAGCGCCACATCCGGGAGCTGTCCGGTGGACAGCAGCAGCGCATGTTCATCGCCCGCGCGCTCGCGCAGGAGGCCGCACTGATGCTGATGGACGAGCCGCTTTCCGGCCTGGACCTGCCCTCGCAGCACACCGTCTACG
>JBBSQG010000320.1:0-4189 GCA_038258125.1 Solirubrobacterales bacterium | reverse complement strand
GGCTTTCGCAGCCGCTTCGGCGAGACGATCCACTTCGAGGACTACGGCCCGGCCGAGCTCGTCGAGATCTTCGAGATGTTCGCGACGGCGGCCGACTACACGCTCGCGCCCGCTGCCCGCGCCGAGCTGCAGCGCGTCATGGAGCGCCTGCACGCCGCCCGCGATCGCTATTTCGGCAACGCGCGCACGGCGCGCCACCTGTTCGACGACGTCGTCGCCCATCAGGCCGAGCGCCTGCTGGCCAATGGCGGCACGCCCGACCGCGCGGCGCTCGTCGAGTTGACGCTCGCCGACGTGCGCGCTGCGTCGGCCGCGTAGGCGCCGAGCGCCGCCGCGCCGCCCCGCGGTGATGTTCTAGAGCACCCGGCGCTATGGCTCATCGGAACCTGACATCGTGCCGATACGCACGATATGTCGTACTACTGCGCGGACTGCGTCGTCAACTGGTGGCCCTACCAGGCGCGCGACGGCTGCTGTCCGTGGGGCGGCGGCGGCACGAGCCGTCGTCAGGAGCCCGCTTCCGACGACGCCGAGGTGCTCTTCCAGCTCGCCCGAGTCGAGGCGGACCGGCGCGAGCGCGTCGCCGCCTTCGAGGCCTACTACGCCGAGCGCGAGCAACACCGCGCGGCGTAGCGCAAGCGCACGGCGGCGCGCATGGCGAATTCGGGGCTCATAGGACCCCGAAAGCGCCATCCGCAGGCCGCCGATCAGCCTGCGAATGCCCGCCCGCCGTCGCTTCGGCAGCTACGCCCGCCAGCTAATGCGGCCCGCCCGATCTGCCGACAGATGTTTTATCGCTGATCAACGATCCACATATAGACCAGACCCCAAGCCACGGCACCTGGAGACGGCGATGACGGATGGCGGTCCGGGCAGCGAGGACGCACCGCAGCGCAGCGAGCCGCAGACGATCCACGTCCTCTGGATGACCGCCGGACTCGGCTGTGACGGCGAGTCGGTGGCGATGACGAGCGCCACCTCTCCGAGCCTGGAGGACCTGCTCGCGGGGGTGATCCCCGACAGCCCGCGCGTCGTCCTGCACAACCCGGTGCTGGCCTTCGAGAACGGCGCGGAGTTCCTGCAGGCCTGGTATGACGCCGAGGACGATCGCCTGGATCCGTTCGTGCTCGTCGTCGAGGGCGCGATCGGCGACGAGCGCCTCAGCGGCGAGGGGCACTGGACCGGCTTCGGCGTCGATCCCTTCGACGGCCAGCCGATCACCGTCAACGACTGGATCGACCGCCTCGCGCCGAAGGCGGCGGCGCTCGTCGCCGTCGGCACGTGCGCGACGTACGGGGGCGTGCCGGCGATGAAGCACAACCCGACCGGCGCGATGGGCCTGCCCGACTTCCTCGGCTGGTCGTGGACGTCGCGGCTCGGCGTGCCGATCGTCTGCATCCCCGGCTGCCCGGCGCAGCCCGACAACATGACCTCGATCCTGCTGGAGCTGATCCTCTTCACCGCCGGCATGGGCCCGGCGCCGCTGCTCGACGAGCGCCTGCGCCCGGTGCGCCTGTTCGGCCGCACGACGCGCGAGGGCTGCAGCCGCGCCGGCTTCACCGAGCAGGGCCAGTTCGCCACGACGTACGGCAACGACCCGCGCTGCCTCGTGAAGCTCGGCTGCAAGGGCCCGGCGGCGGTCTGCAACGTCCCCCAGCGCGGATGGATCAACGGCCTCGGCGGCTGCCCGAACGCCGGCGGGATCTGCATCGGCTGCACGATGCCGGGCTTCCCCGACAAGTTCATGCCGTTCATGGATCCCGATCCGTGGGGCAACGCGGCGGCGAACTTCCAGCGCTTCACCTACGGCCCGCTCTTTCGCCATTTCCGCAAGCGAAATCTGATGCTGAAGTTTGAGCAGGAGCCGGCCTGGCGCGGGCCGAGCGCAGCCGAGCCAGCGCTCGCCGGCGGCGGCGGGCGCCGCTCGCGATGATCACGATCGGGGAGCTCCTGCGCTGGCTGCTGTACCGGACGCGGAGCCTGTACTACGTCTTCGTGCGCCGTCTGATGCGCGGCGATCGCCTGCTCTGGCGTTCGGAGCACCAGTTCCGCGCGCAGCTGGAGGCAGCGCCGGACGCCCTGGTGATGGTCGACGGCCCTGGCCACATCGCGCGCGTCAACGCGCAGGCCGAGCGCCGCATCGGCTACCGCCGCGCCGAGCTCGTCGGCAGGGGGATCTCCGAGCTGATCCCCAAGCGCCTGCGCGCCCAGCACCGCCATCACGTCAAGGGCTACCAGCGCGACGCCGTCGCGCGCCCGATGGGCGGCGACCTCGAGCTCTACGGGCTACGCAAGGACGGCAGCGAGTTCCCCGTCGAGATCAGCCTCAGCCCGATCGACACCGACGAGGGCACGATGGTCTCAAGCGCCATCCGCGACATCACCGCGCGCAAGCTCGAGCTGACCGAGCTGCGCACCGCCGAGGAGCTCTTCCGCGGCGCCTTCGACGGCTCGCCGATCGGCATGGCGATGACCGACGCTGACGGGCGCATCGTGCGCGTCAACGGCGCGCTGTCAGACCTCACCGGGCGCAGCGCCTCGCAGCTCGCCGGCGTGCGCTTCGACTCGCTCACGCACCCGGTCGACGCCGGCCACGACCGCCACGACATCGGCGCGCTGCTGTCCGGCGAGCGTGCCCAGTACAAGGTCGAGACGCGCTTCCTGCACGCCAGCGGGGCGCCGATCTGGGTCTCGCTGCACGCGACGACGATCGCTGACGACTCCGGCGCTCCGCGCCGCTTCCTCGTCCAGGTGCAGGACGTCACGCACCGCCGCCACTACGAGGAGAACCTCCACTACCTCGCCACGCACGATCCGCTGACGGGACTGCACAACCGCTCGAGCTTCGCCGAGCAGCTCGACCAGCACGCCGAGCTCGTGCGGCGCTACGGCTCCGACGGCGCGCTGCTGCTGCTCGACCTGGACCACTTCAAGTACATCAACGACACGCTCGGCCATGCCGCCGGCGATCAGCTGATCGCCCGCGTCGCGACGTTGCTCGGCGGGCGGCTGCGCGAGAGCGACGTGCTCGCCCGGCTCGGCGGCGACGAGTTCGCGGCGCTGCTGCCGCGGGCGACCGTGCAGACCGCCAGACGGGTCGCCAAGGACCTGCTCGAGGCGCTGAGCGCCGAGCGGATCGCGGTGCCCGGCATGGGCGACCGGACGCTGACGGCGAGCATCGGCGTCGCGATGTTCGAGGCCTCCGACGACCTGCGCGGCGAGGACGTGCTCGTCAACGCCGACCTGGCGATGTACGACGCCAAGGAGGCGGGCCGCAACCAGCTGGCGCTGCACGTCCGCGGCGAGCACGCGCAGGCGCGGATGAGCGGCCGCATCACCTGGGCCGAGCGGATCCGCGTGGCGATCGAGGAGGACCGCTTCACGCACGTCGCGCAGCCGATCTTCGACCTCGCGACCGGTCGGGTGACGCAGTTCGAGGTCCTGCTGCGGATGCGCGACGACCACGGCGACCTGATCCCGCCGAGCGCGTTCCTCTCGACCGCCGAGCGGCTCGGCATGATCCAGCAGATCGACGCGATGACCGTCGGCCGGGCGCTGCGAGCCGTCGCCGCCTACGGCGACGTCGGCGTGATCGGGCCGCGCGTGGAGATCAACCTCTCCGGTGCCTCGATGGGCGATCCCGAGATGCTGCGGATCATCGAGCGCGAGCTGCAGGAGACGGGCCTGGATCCGAGTCGCGTGATCTTCGAGATCACCGAAACCGCGGCGATCGCCAACATCGGCCGGGCGCGGGAGTTCTCCGACGAGCTGGCCAAGCTCGGCTGCTGCTTCGCGCTGGACGACTTCGGCGCCGGCTTCGGCTCCTTCTACTACCTCAAGCACGTGCGCTTCGACATCCTCAAGATCGACGGCGAGTTCGTCCGCGAGTGCTGCTCGACACCGACCGACCGGCTCGTCATCCAGTCGGTCGTCGACATCGCGCGCGGCCTGGGCAAGGAGACGATCGCCGAGCACGTCGGCGACCGCGCGACGGTCGAGCTGCTGCGCGAGCTCGGCGTCACGCACGGGCAGGGCTTTCACCTCGGCGAGCCGCGGCCCTTGGCGGAGTTCCTCGCCGAGCTGTACGGGCGGCCCGCCGCGCTCGCCTGACGGCGCCCGCCCAACCCGGACCATCACCCAGCCAGTACGTTCGCGTCGGTGACGACCCTGGAGCGCGAGACCGAGCTGG
>JBBSQG010000319.1:0-4193 GCA_038258125.1 Solirubrobacterales bacterium | reverse complement strand
GGCCGGGCGCTCGTGCAGGGCGTCGCCGCGGCCGCGGCGCAGATGCGGATGGACGGCGCGGGCGCCCGCGCGGACAGGCTGCTGGGCCGCCTGGAGAAGGCGGCCAGGTCGGCGCGCCGCGGCGGCGCGCGACCGCTGCGGGCGGCGCTGCATCGCGAGCAGGACGTCTGGCTGCTGGAGTACGACGGGCGCAGCGTCTGCCTGCAGGACGCCAAGGGCCTGCACCACCTCGCCACGCTGTTCGAGCATCCGGGCACGCCGGTCGCCTCGCTCCAACTCGCCGACGCCGTCGTCGCCGGCGGCGGACGCGAGCGCGGGCCGGCGCTGGGCACCTACCGCTCGCAGGCGCTGGACCTGCGCGAGGAGCTCGCCGAGGCGCAGGCCTACAACGACCCCGAGCGGATCTCGCGCACGCGCCATGCGCTCGAGCGGCTGGCGGACGACATGGCGCGCGGCGACAGCGCGTCGAGCGCGGCGAGCGAGCGGGCGCGGATCAACGTCACCCGCGCCATCAAGGCGGCGGTCCGCCGGATCGCCGAGCACGAGCCCGAGCTCGGGCATCTGTTGCGCGCGGCGGTCCGCACCGGCTCGGCATGCACCTACGAGCCCGACCCCGGCGTACCGCTGCAGTGGGAGGTCAGTCGATAGGGGTACTGGGCGGTCTCACAGGGCCGACCGCGCTAGTGTCGACATATCAGGGAATTGCCGCCCGACAAACAGGTGTTTAACGCTTCACGATCGCCCGCCGAAGGTCCGCTCGTCGGGCGTGTGCGCGAGCTGCGCGAGCTCGACGACGCCTTCGCGGATGCCTGCCGCGGGCGCGGCGGGGTGCACCTCGTGCTCGGTGATCCCGGTGTCGGGAAGACCCGCCTGGCCGCGGCGCTCGCCGAGCGTGCCGGCGCCGTCGGCGCGCGCGTGATCTGGACCCGCGGTTGGGGCCGGGCGGCGCCGCCGTACTGGCCCTGGGTCGAGGTCGTGCGCGGGCTGGCGGCCGATCTCGACGGCCAGACGCTGCGCGACGAGCTTGGCTCCAGCGCCGATCAGCTCGTGCGGCTTGCTCCCGAGCTCGCCGACCGCGTTCCTGGGGCGCTCGCGGCGGTAGCGGACGACGGGGACTCTGAGATCGCGCGCTTCGGCCTGTTCGACGCGCTGGTCGCTCTGCTGCGGGTGCGCAGCGCGCGCGGCCCGGTCGTCATTCTCATTGATGACCTGCAGGCCGTCGACGAGGGCTCACTCGTGGCGCTGGACTTCGTCTCGCGAATGCTGCGCGACGCCGCCGTGCTGCTCGTCGTCACGATGCACGAGCGCGTGCCCGAGCGCGGGCCCGACGCTCAGGTCGCGCTGCAGAACATCGTGCGCTCGGGGCGCCGGCTCGTGCTCGGCGGCCTGACGCGCCAGGACGTGGGGCGGCTGATCGAGCTGTCCAGCGGTGTGTCGCCCAGGCCCGATCTCGTCGACGCCGTTCACGCCGTCACGGAGGGCAACCCGTTCTTCGCCTGCGAGGTCGTGGCACTGCTGCTCGCCGAGGGCCATCTCGACGACCCGCCCGACAGCCTGCCGCTGCCCGACAGCGTGCGCGAGACGATCCGCCGCCGGCTGGAGCCGCTCGCGCGAGCGCAGCTCGCGACGCTCGAGCTCGCCGCCGTCATCGGGCGCACGTTTCACCTCGCGACGCTCGAGCAGGCGTCGACGCTGGACCGCGACCTCGTCCTCGAGGCGCTCGACGAGGCCGCCGCGCTGGGGATCGTCGTCGCGGTGCCCGGCACGTTGGGCGAGTACCGCTTCGGGCACGGCCTGATCCGCGAGACGCTGCTCGTGAGCATGCCCGTCTCGCGTCGGATGAGCGAGCACCGGCGCGTCGGCGAGGCGCTGGAGGTTGTCTACCGCGGCGCGATCGAGGCGCACCTGCCCGAGCTCGCGCACCACGGCCACTGCGCGGCGCCGCGCGGCGACGCCGCCAAGGCGGTCGACTACGCCGAACGGGGGGCCTACCGCGCGCTGGAGACGCTCGCCTACGAGCTGGCGGCCGAGCTCTTCTCGCGCGCGCTCGACGCGCTCGAGCGGATGGACATCGACGTGCCGCGCCGAGCCGGCCTGCTGCTCGGCCTGGGCACCGCGCAGTCGCGGGCGGGTCGCCCGGCCTCGCGCGCCACATTCGAGGCCGCGGTCGCCGCGGCGCGCTCGATCGACGCCGTCGACATCCTCGCTCGTGCGGCGCTCGGCTTCGCGCCGTTCGCGCTCTCGCCCGGCTACGTCGACGACGCGCACGTCGCGCTGCTCGTGGAGGCGCTCGAACGAGCCGGCGAGACGGACGATCCGATGCGCGTGCACCTGCTCGGCTCGCTGGCGGTGGCGCTGTACTGGTCCTCGGACACCGTCGCGCGCCGTGCCGCGTTGGCCGGCGAGGCGGTGGCGATGGCCCGGCGGCTGGGCGACGAGGCGACGCTCGCGTTCGCCCTCAGCTCCGCGCAGCTGGCGACCTGCGGGCCGGCCAACACCGAGCAGGGGCTGATCTGGCTGCGCGAGCTGTTCACGCTGACCGAGCGCACGGGCGAGACGGTGATGTCGCTCGCCGCCCGTAGCCGCCACATCGATCTGCTGCTCGAGCTCGATGACATGGCGAGCGCCGATATGGCGGTCGAGACGCTCGAGCGGCTCGCGCGCGAGGCGCGCGACCCTCGGGCAATGGCATTCGCCGCGCTGCATCGCGCGCGCCGCGCCGCCTTCGAGGGACGCCTCCAGGAGGCCCGCCGCCGACTTGAGACGGTCGCTGCCGCGACCGGCGATCTGTCGGACTCGACGGTCCCGATCACCGTCGCCTCGCAGGGCGTCATCCTGACGTGGCTCCAGCACGGCGCCGGCCAGATCAGCGCTGTCGCGCGCGGCTACGCCGCCGCGTCGCCGGCGATGCCGGCCTGGCGGGCGGCGCTCGCCGCGGCGCTGGCGGACGATGGCCGCCACGAGGAGGCAAGGCTGGAGCTCGATCGCCTGCACGCCGACGACTTCGCGGCGCTCCCGCGCGACAACATCTGGTTCGGGGCGATGGCGATGATGACCGAGGCCGTCGCCGGCTTGGACCTGGCCGAGCCGGCGATCGACATCCACGCTCAGCTCGCCCCGTTCGCGGGGCGCAACGTCGTCCTGCCGACGATCGCGTCGCTCGGTCCCGTCGAGCTGTGGCTGGGGATCCTCGCGCGGGTCGCCGGTCGCGACGCGCAGGCCCTCGAGCACCTCGCCGCGGCGCGCACGCGGGCGACGCGCGACGGCGCCCGCCTGAGCCTGGCGCAGATCGCGATCGAGGAGGCGACGCTGCTCGTGCGCGACGGCGGCGCGGCGGCGCGCGCGCGGGCCGGCGAGCTGCTCGATGCGCTCGCCGCGACCTGCGAGGAGCTCGATCTCGTGCGGATCGGTGAGCGGGCCGCGACGCTGCGCGCGCAGGTCAGTGCCGAGCCGGACGCCGAGGCGGCGCCCGGCACGACGGGCCTGCCGGCCGGCGAGGCCACGCTGCAGCGCGTCGGCGACGTCTGGACGATCACCTATGACGGCCGCACGATCCGCCTCAGCGACGGGCGCGGAGTGCGGCTGCTGGCGCTGCTGCTCGAGCGACCGGGCCGCGAGGTGCACAGCCTCGACCTCGTCGCGGCCGTCGACGGCGCCGCCGTGGCGGGCAGCTCGATCGAGCACTCCGGCGGCCAGGAGACGGGCGGCAGCTTCGGCGTGCAGGGCGGCGCCGGCCCCGCGCTCGACGCGAAGGCCAAGGACGAGTACCGCGGCCGCATGGCCGAGCTGGACAGGGAGCTCGCCGCCGCCGTGGCGCGCCGCGACGAGGCCGCCGCCGAACGCGTGCGCGGCGAGCTGACGTTCGTTCGCCGCGAGTTGACGTCGGCCGTCGGGATCGGCGGGCGTGATCGCGAGACCGGGTCGCACGCGGAGCGGGCGCGGATCAACGTCACGCGCCCGGTGCGCGCGACGATCAAGCGCATCGCGGGCTACGACGCGTCGCTGGGTGCCGAGCTGCAGCAGGGCGTGCGGACGGGGACGTTCTGCGTCTACGCCCCCGATGCCCTGCACCCGCTGAGCTGGACCGTGCGACGAGGCTGACCCGCCCGCCCGGGGGGTGGGGAGGGGCGCAAGGGGCCCAACCCCCGCGGGGTTAGGCGGTGATGGCATCGGGCCGCCCCGTGAGGCGAGGG
>JBBSQG010000318.1:0-4222 GCA_038258125.1 Solirubrobacterales bacterium | reverse complement strand
GTTGGGGGGCGCGTACATCGCGATCAACAGCCGCGAGCTCGGCGCCGACCTCGTGCTCGCCTGGCCGAAGGCCCAGCTCGGCGTGATGGGCGGCCGCCAGGCGGCCGACCTCGTGCATCGCCGGGCAATCGCCGCCGCCGACGATCCGGGCGAGGAGCGGCTGCGCCTCGCCGACGAGTACGAGCGCGACTGGCTCAGCGCCGAGACCGCCGCGCGCGAGGGCGTCATCGACGAGATCGTCGCGCCGCAGGACACGCGTCAGCGGCTGTCCGCCGCGTTCGGCATGCTCGCGGGCCTGGAGCGCCGCGCCTCGGTGAACCGCAACATCCCGCTGTAGGCGGCGCGGCCGGCGTTCAGCCCGCGTCGGACCAGGCGGCGAGCACGCCGCTCTTCTCCGCCGCGCGCAGCTCGTTCAGGCCGCCGAGCGGCTCGCCGTCGACGACGATCTGCGGGTAGCTCTCAAGCCCCGTGAGGCTCGTCAGCTCGGCCTGCAGCTCGGGGTGATCGGTCAGGTCGACGTCCTCGAAGCGGACTCCGCGCTTGGAGAGCAGGTTGCGGGCGTGCCCGCAGTACGTGCAGGACTCCGTCGAGAAGAGGACGACGTGGCTGGCCATCGACGCAGTATGGCGAGCCGTCTGGGGGGTGTGGCGACTGGTGCAGGCCAGGCGTGCACCATTCGACACACCCACCGCCGGCGCGCGACGATGCGCAGGATGCAGCCCGACGACCTCTACGGCCTGGCGCTCGACCGGTTCATCCCCGAACGCGGCGCGCTGACCAAGGCGCTGCGCGCCGACAAGCGCCGAGACGAGGCGGCGGCGGTGGCGGCGCTGCGCAAGCCGTCGGTCGCTGCCTGGGCGGTCAACCAGCTCGTGCGCACGCAGGGTGACGCCGTGGGCGAGCTCTTGGATGCCGGCGACGCCCTGTATGAGGCGCAGGCCGACCTGCTCGCCGGCCGCGGTGACGGGCGCACCCTGCGGGCGGCGAACGAGCGCGAGCGCGCCGCCGTCGACGCGCTCGTCGACGCCGCTCGTGGGCTGCTCTCCTCCGATGGACACGAGCTCAGACCGGCGGTCGTCGAGCGGGTTTGGGACACGTTGCACGCCGCCGCGCTCGACGCGGGCGCGCGTGAGCAGGTGCGCGACGGCTGTCTGGAGAAGGAGCTGCGCCACGCCGGGCTGGGGCTGGGGGAGAGCCCGGGGCCGCCGCCGTCGCCGGCGAAGCCGAAGCCGAAGTCGAAGGAACCAGCCGAGGCGCGCGGACGCGCCAAGCCGGCGGCGCAAGACGACAAGCCCGCGGTGAAGCCGGAGCCCAAGCCCTCGCGCGAGGAGGCCGCCAAGGCGCATCGCGCTGCCCGCGAGCAGGCCACGCAGGAGCGGGAGGAACGCGATCGGGCCAAGCGCGAGCGCACCGAGGCGCGTAAGGCGGCTCGCACCGCCGAGGTCGCCGCCCGGCGTCGCACGGAGCGAGCGGGGCACGCGCTGAAGGCCGCCGAGGAGCGCCGCTCGCGGGCCGCCGACACTCTCGACAAGGCTGACGACGCGCTTGCGGCGGCGCAACGCGAGGCGCAGGCCGCCGCCGACGCGCAGCGCGAGGCGCAGGCCGAGCTTGAACGGCTCGATGCCTCGTGAGCCGAGTGCCACCCTCAGCGCTGCCTGGCCGCCTCAGCGGGCGGCCGGCCGTGCGCTCGCTGCGCATTCCGGGGTCTCAGCGCCCGAAACGCGCGCACCGCGTCGCCGACGCGCGCCCGACGCGCGCATTCCGGGTCCTCAGGCGCCGAAACGCGCGCACCGCACCGCAACCCGACCCGCCCGGGCCAACCTGCGCCCGGCGCCCGCCTACTACCGCCGGTCGTCGGCCGCCACGTGCGGCTCGCGCTCGTCGCGATGCCAGACGACCTGCTGCGGGAACGGGATCTCGATGCCCTCGGCGTCGAAGGCCTCCTTCAGGCGCTGGCGCAGCTCGCGGCTGACCGAGTACTGGTCGGCCGGGCGCGTCTTGACGACGAGCCGGATCACGACCGCGTGCGAGCCGAGCCGCTCGACGCCCCACACCTCCGGCTCCTCGAGGATGTCGCCGCGCTCCTGCCAGACCTCGTCGGCGGCGGCCTTGATGACGCCCTTGGCATGCTCGATGTCGGTGCTGTAGGCGACCTCGATGTCCAAGAGCGCACGCGACCAGTGCTGGCTCTTGTTGCCGACGCGGCGGATGTCGCCGTTGGGCACGTGCCAGACCGTCCCGTCGACCGAGCGCAGCCGCGTGGTGCGCAGCGAGACGGCCTCGACGGTCCCCGTGGTCTGCAGGTCGAGATCGACGATGTCGCCGACGCCGAACTGGTCCTCGACGAGGATGAACAGGCCCGACAGGAAGTCCTTGACGAGCGACTGCGCGCCGAAGCCGAGCGCGAGGCCGAGGATCCCGGCGCCGGCCAGCAGCGGCGCGAGGTTGAGCCCGACCTCGCCGAGGCTCATGAAGCCCGCGATCGCGAAGATCACGCCGGTCGCGATGCTGCGCAGCACGCTCGTCAACGCGTTGATGCGCTGCTCGGCGCGCAGGCTGATCTCGGCGGTCTCCAGCAGCGCGCGCGGCGTGCGGCGGCGCAGTGCGCCGAGCCGCTCGCGCACCGCGCCGGAGTGCAGCGTGCGCAGGCCGCGCTTGACGCCGCGACCGACGAGCCGGTTGATGAGCAGGGCGGCCGCGAGGATCGCGGCGATCGTCAGCGACGTGCCGAGCAGGTTGTCCGACAGCTCGGCGAGCGTGCGGTTGTCCGTGCGGTTGAGGACCTCGCGGCAGAAGAAGCCGGGGTCCTCGCCGCAGACCTTGGTCATCCGCCCGTCCGACACCGCTGAGAGCGGGAGGAACACAGCGCCAAACACGCTAGCAACCACTCCGGGGAGATCTTCGCAAGCCGTTAACAACCCCATCTAGACTCCGCCGATGGCCGTCGCCGTCGCCCGCGAGCTGTCCGGACCCGCCCGGCTCGGGCGGCGGACGAAGCTCATCACCAAGACGCTCGCCACCGGCGACATCGCGGTGCTCGACCATCGCGACCTCGACCGCGTCTCGGCCGAGGACCTGATCGCTGCCGGCGTCCTGGCGGTGCTCAACTGCAGCCCGTCGTCGACCGGGGCGTACCCGAACATGGGGCCGCTGCTGATCGTGCAGGCCGGAATCCATCTCGTCGACCTGCCCGACGACGCGCTGTTCAAGCGCCTCAAGGACGGCGACGCGATCACCGTTCGGGGCGGGCGGATCGTGCGCGACGGCAAGGTCGTCGCGACGGGCGCCGTCCAGGAGCCGGTCGCCGTGCGCTCGGCCACCGACGACCGCCGGCGCGAGATCGGCGACGCCCTCGAGGCGTTCGCGCGCAACACGATCGAGCACATGCTCGAGGAGCGCGAGCTGCTGTCGGGCCGCATCGACCTGCCGCGCTTCGACACCGACTTCCGCGACCGCCCCGTGCTGCTCGTCGTGCGCGGCGTCGACCACGAGAAGGACCTGCGCATGCTGCGCCCCTACATCCGCGACGTCAAGCCGCGGATCGTCGCCGTCGACGGCGGGGCCAACGCGCTGCTGTCGGAGGGCTTCAAGCCGGACATGATCGTGGGGGACATGGACTCCGCGAGCGAGGCGGCGCTGCGCTGCGGGGCCGAGCTCGTGGTGCACGCCTATCCGGACGGCCGCGCGCCCGGCCGCGAGCACCTCGAATCGCTCGGGCTGCCGTTCAAGCTCGTCCCCGCGCCGGGCACGAGCCAGGACGTCGCGATGATCATCGCCGCCGAGAAGGGCGCCGAGCTGATCGTCTCGGTCGGCTCGCAGTTCAACCTCATCGAGTTCCTCGACAAGAACCGGCGCGGGATGGCCTCGACGTTCCTCACGCGGCTGCGGCTGGGCGAGATCCTCGTCGACGCCAAGGGCGTGAGCCGCCTGTACCGGCCGCTGCCGGGTCGCTCGCCGCTGGCGTTCGTCGCGTCGGCGGGCGTGCTGTGCTTGCTGGCTATCGTCGTGCTCACGCCGGCGCTGCGCGATCTCGCTGACCTCATCTGGCTCAAGGTCGAGGTCGTGCTCGGGCTCGAGTAGCCGCCGCGCGTATCTGAATGTTCGATTTCCGTTACCACGCGCTGTCGCTGGCAGCCGTCTTCATCGCGCTCGTCGTCGGGCTGCTGCTCGGCGTCGCGATCGGCGACAAGGAGCTCGTCTCCTCGGCGCGCAGCGACCTGCG
>JBBSQG010000317.1:0-4226 GCA_038258125.1 Solirubrobacterales bacterium | reverse complement strand
CGAGCGCGGCGACCGGAAACAGCACGGGCATCACGTAGCCGACCGGCTTGCTCTGCGGCAGCGAGAAGAAGGCGACGATGACGACGATCCAGGTCCACATCAGCCAGCGCCATGCGCCTTGGGCATCGGCTGTCGCCGTCGCCGCCCCCGCAGCGCGGCTCAGCGTCGTCGCCGCCCATGCGCACCATGGCAGCGTCACCACCGGCACCACCGCGAGGAAGAACCACCACGGCTGCACGTTGTTGAAGCCCGTCGAGGCGTAGCGCTCGAAGTGCTGGACGACGAAGAAGTAGTGCGCGAAGCTGGGCAGGCGCTGCTCGACGAGCACGAACCACGGCGCCACCACGACCGCCATCGCCGCCAGTCCCCACGGCGACAGCAGCCGTGGCACGAGTCGCAACTGCCGGGTCACGGCCAGCCACGCGAGCAGCACGAGGCCGGGGAGGACGACGCCGATCAGTCCCTTCGCGAGCACGCCGAGGCCGGCCGCGACCCAGGCCGCCACGAGGACGGCGCGATGCGGCTCGGCTCGCGCGATCCTGAGCGCGGCGTCGGCGCCGAGGCCGATCGCGACGGCGATGCAGGATGCGACGAGCAGGTCGAGGTTGGCGAACTGCGCGGCCGCGAAGAAGCCCGGCATGGTCAGGAGCGCGGCGTACGTCCACCGCGCCGCACCGTCGCCGGCGTGGCGGCGCTGCAGCCGCACCAGCAGCGCGCCGCCGATCAGCGCGGCGACGAGCGGCACCAGCCGCGCTGCCCAGGGGTGAGGGCCGAACACCGCGAGCGATGCCGCCGTCAGCCAGTAGAAGAGCGGCGGCTTGTGCAGGAAGGGCAGGCCGTTCTGCGTCGGCACGATCCAGTCGCCCGAACGCAGCATCTCCCAGGCGACGCCGACGTAGCGGCCCTCTTCGGGCAGCGAAAGCGGGCGCAGGCCGATCGTGCAACCGAGCCAGACGAGCGCCAGCAGGGCCCAGGGCCAGACGGCGCCGGTGCGACGGTGCAGCGGGGAAGCGTCGGCGATGGAAGCGCTCATGGGTGGCGACGGGCTGGACAGGATCGCGGGGCAGCGCTTGCCGCCTCGGCCGGGGATTGTCCGCCGCCCCGGCGACCCTGTGCTTCTACCGCTGCGCGCGGCACAGCAGCGGCGCGAACAGCAGCGCCGCGACCGTCCACTGCACTTCCGCTGACCACAGCGTGGCGCTCGCGAAGTGCGCGCCCTGCAGCATGCGAACGAGGCTGAAGGCGATGCCGGCGACGATGCCGGCCGCCAGGCCGCCCCAGCGCCACGCCGGCCGCCCGGCCGTCCAGCCCGCGAAATAGAGCGCGAGCAGCGCATAGCCACCGGCCGCGTGCCCGCTCGGCAGGCAGCGCCCCGCCAGCGACGGGCTCGCCGCCCAGAACGGGCTGGCCCGATCGACCGCGTACGGGACGAGCCCGCCGAACTCGTGGATGTCGACCGGGCAGTGCTGGCTCGTCAGCGCCTTCATCGCGCCGACGACGAGCGAGCCGAGCAGCATCGACACCCCGAGCAGGATCAGCGCCCAGCGATGGCGTCCGATGGCGGCCGACATCCGCCGACCGAGCAGGCCGAGGGCGAAGGCAAGCACGCCGATCAGCACCGGGATCGCGCGTGCGCTTTCGTGGCCGAAGACGTCGAGCCAGGCCGAGCGTCGCGCCGGGAAGGCCTCGGCGCCGCTGCCCGCGAAGAACCGCGCGACCGCCATGTCGACGGCCGAATGCTGGACGGCCCAGCTCGCGGCGTACAGCAGCGTCGGAACGACGATGAGGTGAATGAGCGCGTAGCGCAGCGCGTCGGTGCGCGCCGGGGTCAAAACCGTGTCTTCCAGCCGACGGTCAAACCGCCGGGCAGCACGCCGACGGTCAGAGATGACTTGCGCTGATGGGCATAGATCGAGATGCCGGTGCCGATGGCGAAGCTGGCGAGCACGTCGGTCTGCCAGTGGCCTCGCGATCGGACGCGGGCGATCGCGTCGTAGAGGGGGAGCAATTCGAGCGCCCAGACCGCAGGATGTTCGCTCGCGTACTCGAGCACGAAAGGCGTGACCGCCGTCGTCACCGTCATCACCTCGCCGCTCGGGAAGCTCCGGTTGCCGGAGCCCTGGAACCAGCGGTTCGCGTCGTCGGTCTGCGCCGGACGCGTGCGACTGAACACGACCTTCAGTGCTGTCGACGTGACGGCGCCGAGGAGCATCGAGTCGGCCGACTGCCACGCGGTGTGCCCGAGCCGACTGCTGTCGCCTTCCCACAGCGCCGTCCCGAGTACCACGGCGATGGTGGCCTCCTGCAGCAGGAGCTGGTTGCGGCGCTGCCAGATGCCGGTGTCGGCGCCGGGGGCTGCACGATGGTCGATGCCGAGTGGGCCGCCGCCGGCGAACGCGTCGAGCGCCAGGAGCACGGCGGCGAGCACGAGGAGGCCGCGGACGAGCTGGATCGCCGCGGCGCAGGAAACCTTCGGTGTCATGCGCATGGCGGCACGCTAGGACGATGGTGTTGCCGGGTCGTGCGCCGAGCGTGACGGATTCGTGAGGCGATCTGCCGGCCAGGCCGAACGCGAGCCCCACGGCAGCTCTGTAAGGTCGGTCGATGCATGAGAGAACCGAAGATCCTGTATCTGCCGGCGGCCGCGCCGACCTCCACCGCGCCGCGGCCAAGGTGCCCGCCGTCACGGTCGGCTTCTGGATCGTGAAGGTTGCCGCGACCACGCTCGGCGAGACCGGCGGCGACTGGGTGTCGATGTCGCTCAAGCTCGGCTACCTGGTGGGCTCGGCAATCTTCGCTGCGCTGTTCGTCGTGCTGGTCGCGGCGCAGATCAAGGCGTCGGGGTACCGGCCGGCCCTGTACTGGGCGACGATCGTTGCGACCACGACGCTGGGAACGACCCTGGCCGACTTCGCCGACCGGTCGCTGGGCATCGGCTACCCGGGCGGCGTCTCGATCGTCGCGGCGCTGCTCGCGGCGAGCCTGTTCGCGTGGCATCGCAGCGAGGGCAGCGTGTCTTTCAGCGACCTCGGGTCGACGAGGGCCGAATGGTTCTACTGGGTCACGATCCTGTTCTCGCAGACGCTCGGCACGGCGCTCGGCGACTGGGTGGCGGGGCACGACCGCGGCGGCCTCGGCCTCGGCTACGAGGTCGGCGCATTGATCTTCGGCGCCGGGCTGCTCGTCGTCGCCGCGCTGTACTTCTGGACGGCACTGTCGCGAACGGCGCTGTTCTGGAGCGCCTTCATCCTGACCCGCCCGCTCGGCGCGACCCTCGGCGACTTTCTCGACAAGCCGCTGTCCGACGGCGGCCTGCACCTGAGTCGTCTCTACGCGTCGCTGGCGCTGCTGCTGTTCATCGTCGTCGGCCTGCGGTTCACCGCCCGAAAGGCCGAATGAGTCTCAGCCGTCGGTCGCCCCGGCGTCGAAGCGGATCTCGAATGTCGTTCCGCGATCACCGACGACGGGCGAGCCGACACAGACGCGCCATTCATGCAGGTCGCACAGCCGCCTGACGATGGCCAGGCCGAGGCCTCGACGCGGCGCAGCGTCGGCCTGGGCGTCGTCGCGGCGATGCCCTTGGTGGAAACGCTCGAAGATCCAGGGTTGCGCTGCGGCGGAGATGCCGGGGCCGTCGTCGGTGAAGCGGATCGCGTGGCGGTCTCCCGAGACGACCAGCGCCGCCGGCGCGGCGTGCTCGATGGCGTTGCGCACGATGTTGCGGCAGACGGTGAGCAGCGCCTGGCGGTCGGCGTGGAGCGTCTCGGCTGCGCTGATGTCGACCGTCAGGCGCAACCGCTGCGCACCGGCGCGATCGGCCAGCGCCGCGATGACGCTGAGCAGGCAGTCGCGCAGGTTCACGAGTTCGGATCGTGCGCCGTGCCCGGCGCTCGACGACATCGTCGACTCGGTCGTGGCGATGATGTCGTCGACCGAGCGGACGATGCGCGCGAGTCGTTCGTCTTGCGACGCGGTGGTGTGACCCTCGAGCGCCATCAGCTCGGCGTCGGTTCGTATCGTCGTGAGCGGCGTTCGGATCTCGTGGTTGAGGTTGGCGGCGAACTCGCGCTCGCGCGCCACCGTCTCGGCGGCGCCGTCGCGAAAGCGGTTGTAGGTCTCCAGGAGCATCGTCGCCTCGTCGCGTCGCGTCGGCAGCCCGGCCGGCGGCTCGGGCGACAGGCGCGCGATGACACGCGTGGCCTCGACGATGGGCGCGACGGCGAGGG
>JBBSQG010000316.1:0-4232 GCA_038258125.1 Solirubrobacterales bacterium | reverse complement strand
TGGCTGCTCGACGACGCCGTCGGCAACCGCGTCCGCTCGCTGCGCTTCCGCGACACCGAGCTCGCCGACCAGAGCCTCGTCTGGCCTCGCCGCACGCGCGCCCGGCTACGGGTGCAGCCGCGCTTCGGCGCCAAGCGCTGGACGTTCTCGGACCTGCGCCCGGCGACCGCGTCGGCGATCGTGGATCACGTGCGGGCCGGGTTGCCCGGCAGGAGCGAACCTAGGTCCGCTCCTGCCAGGTGACGGCGGCCTGGGCGACGCGCCGCAGGGCATCCTGCATGCGCATCGGGTTGTTCGTCCGGCGAGCCGCGGTGAGCGCCTCGAGCGCGGCCGCCATGACGGCCGGGCCGCTCGGTCCGCTGACGCGCAGCTCGACGAGCTCGGCCGTCGTCAGACGACGGGCCTCGCCACGCAGCGCTGCCACGGTCTCGCGCAGCTCGCGCTCCGCCCGGGCGGCCCGCAGCTCGGCATCCAGCGCCGCTCGACGCTCGCGCGCTGCCGCCGCCTGTGCCGCCCGCACCTCGGCGGCCTCGGGCGCCGCTTCGCGCACGGTCACGACCTCGGGCGCCCGCTCGGCCTCGGCCCGCGCACGCTGCAACAGCCGCTCGGACGCCACGAGCTCGTCCGCCAGCCGGTCGGCCGCCGTCTTGAGCTCGCGTCGCTCACCGCGCAGCGTCCCGATCGTCGCCTCGGCCCGCTCGAGCTTCGCCGCCATCCGCTTGGCCGCCGTGCGCGCCTCGGCCGCGTCCATCCGCGCGTCCGCGTGCTTGGAGCGGATCTCACGGACGGTCTCGTCGGCCTTCGCCTCGGCGGCGGCGGCCCGGCGCTGGGCGCGAGCGACCGCCGCGTCGTCGACGACGCGCTCGCGAACCACCCTCGGCTTGGCCGCGGAGACGGCCCGGGTGCCGGCCCGGCGCGCGGCGTCGCGCTCCGCGGTCGCCCGCGAGGCACGTTCACCGACACGCTCCAGTCGTGCCTCCAGGACCGCCACGCGCCGCTCGGCGTCGCGGGCCTGCGCCAGCGCGGCCGCGACCATCGCCCGCCCCTCGGGGCTGATGACGGCACGGTGCGCCTGCGCGGGATCGACGTCGGTGCGCCGCCGCGGACCGGGCCGGGCCGGCTCGAACCCCGCCGCCCGGATCGCCTCGGTGAGCGACCCGTCGAACGGGCGCTTGGCCGAGTTCAGCGCGGGCCAGGGCGTCCCGTCGGCGCGGCCGGCGCGGTAGCGCTCGACGCGCCACAGCTGCCCGGCCCACTTCGCCGAGGAGGGGTTCCAGTCGGCCGCTCGGGGCGGCTCGCCGTATGTGGCCACCCATTCCTGGATGGCGATGATGATGGAGTCGCGGTCCCACCCCGCTCCGCGCCCGTTCCGGGTACGAAGCGCAGCTCCCGCGATCGTCGCGGGAGCCATGAGAAGTGCCTCCCGCTAGATGCCGCTGGCCGCGTGGTTGGGGCGCTGCGAAAGCCCCGTCTTCGGCCGGCACGGCACGACGACCCGGACGCCGGACGTGGCGCCGTGGGTGGACGTGAACATGATGTCGGCTGCGAAGAGCATCGCCTCGCTGACGGTAAAGGAGCGGACCGCGGCACGCAACCCCAGCGCGGTGATTCCGCTCACCGAGGGGTGAGAAGCACATCCACGTGGGTTTGAATCCTCACCCGGAGCGCCGCGGGACGGGTGGCATCCGGCAGAGGCCGGATAGCCTGGCGCCGCGTGCGCTGGCTCATCGACGGCATGAACGTCATCGGCAGCCGTCCGGACGGCTGGTGGCGCGACCGCCACGCCGCGATGGTGCGGCTCGTCGATGCGCTCGAACGCTGGGCGGCGGCGGAAGGCGACGACGTCACCGTCGTCTTCGAGCAGCCGCCGCGCCCTCCGATCGTGTCCAGCGTGATCGAGGTGACCCACGCCAAGCGACCGCGGCCGAACTCGGCCGACGACGAGATCGTGCGCCGCGTCAAGCTCGAGCCCGATCCGAGCTCGGTGCGCGTCGTCACCTCCGACGGCGTGCTCTCCCAGCGGGTTCACGCCGCCGGCGCGAGCACCTATCCCGCATCGACGTTCCGCGCCGAGATCGACGACAACGCCGGGTAGGCGTGTAGTGCCGGCGCTCGTGGCCGGTGGCGCCCGATCGCCTCCCGTGTCCTACGCTCGAACGCTGGCCGGGACACCTCACACAGGTGCCGGGCGCTATCGGCCGCAGCTCGACGGCATCCGCGCCCTGGCGGTCATGCTCGTGATCGCCTTTCACCTCGACGCCACATGGCTGCCGGGCGGCTTCGTCGGCGTCGACGTGTTCTTCGTCCTCTCCGGCTACCTCATCACCGGCCTGCTGGTCGACGAGCTCGCGCGCGGCGGCCGGGTCGACGTAGCCCGGTTCTACGCCCGCCGCGTGCGCCGCCTGCTGCCCGCCGCGGCGCTCGTCGTCGCCGTCGTGATGATCGGCACGCTCGCGCTGCTGGACCGCGTCGACTACGCGATGGTCGGCGACGACGCCACGTTCTCCGCGCTGTACAGCGTCAACTGGCACTTCGGGCTGGACCAGCGCGACTACTTCGCGGCCGGCGATGTCCCGAGCCCGCTGATCCACTTCTGGTCGCTCGCCGTCGAGGAGCAGTTCTACCTCGTGTGGCCGGCGCTGCTGCTCGGGCTGTGGGCACTGGCGCGGCGCCTGCGGCCGGCCCCGAGGCGCACGAACCTGCTGCTCGGCGCCGTGCTCGCACTCACGGCGATCTCCGCCGCCGCCTCGCTGCTGCTCCCCGACGGGCCGCTCACCGATTACGGCACGCACCCCCGCGCCTACCAGCTGCTCGCTGGCGCGGCGCTCGCGATCGCCGCGCGGCGCGCCGGCGCGCGCCCGCTCGGCGACGACGCGGCCGGCCCCCGCGTGCGGGCCGCTGGCGTGCTGCTCGGCGCAGGCGCGCTCGCCACACTCGCCCTGCTCGCCCACGCGATCACCGACACGCAGACGTACCCCGGACCGACCGGCCTCGTCGTCACCGCCGCCGGCGTCGCGCTGATCGCCGCGCTGGACCTCATGGGCGACCATCCGCTGCGCCGCATGGCCGGCGGGCGGCTGCCCGCGGCGATCGGGCGCCTGTCGTACTCGCTGTATCTCTGGCACTGGCCGACGATCGTCTTCCTGCCGCTGCTGGCCCGCCGCGAGAGCGCCGGCTGGCTCGCCGAGACCCCCACGCTCGTCGTCGCCATGACGCTCGCCGCGGTCCTCTCCTACCGCCTCTGGGAACGGCCGCTGCGCTTCCGCGCCGGGCTGCGTCTCCCGTCGCGGCGGGTCGTGCTGGCGGGCCTAGCCGCCTCCGGCGCGCTGGGCCTGGCCAGCATCCAGCTCCTGCAGCCCCACAGCGCCTTCGAGGCGCGCGCGCTCGCCTCGGTCAAGGACTTCGCCCAGCCCGGCAACTGCCCCTACTTCGGCCGCGACTGGCCGTCGCCGGCGTCAAGCCACGCCTGCGTGCTGCGCCGCGGCAGCCCCGGCGCGCCGACCGTCGCGTTCGTCGGCGACTCGCACGCCCATCAGTGGCAGCCGGCCTTGCAGATCCTCGGCGCGCGCCACGACCTCACCCTCATCCGCGCTACCCGCGCCGCCTGTCCGGCCAACGATGTCACCGTCGATCGCAAGGTCATCGACCAGGGTCTCAACGGTTCCGGCGAGGCCTGCGACGACTGGCGCCATCAGGTCTATCCGGACCTCGTATCCCGCTCTGACCCGGACGTGATCTTCGTCGCGACGCGCTCGCACGTCTCGGCGCTGAGCGCCGACGGGCGGCGGATCGCGCCGTTCACGGCGCGGCAGCGCCGGCTGTGGTCGGACGGCTGGGACTGGACGCTGCGCACGCTCGGGGCCGGTGGCGCGCGGATCGTCGTCAGCCAGATTCAGCCGACGCTGCCGCAGCGCGTGCCCGCCTGCCTGGCCGACGCCGGCGAGCAGACGTCACGCTGCGACTTCCCGGCCGCCGGCGACCGCAAGGTGACGCCCTACAACGCGACGATCCGCGGCCTGGTACAGCGCGCGCCGCGCGTGAGCGTCTTCGATCCGGTGCCGATCGGCTGCCCCGGCGGGCTGTGCCGCGCGCTGTCGCATGGGGTCGTCGTGCATCGCGACGACAACCACCTCAGCGCGAGGTTCGTGCGCGATCACGCGAGCCGGCTCGACGCCGCGTTCTCACGCGCCCACCTCGACCTCGCCACGCTCAGTCGAAGACGTCGATCCAGG
>JBBSQG010000315.1:0-4236 GCA_038258125.1 Solirubrobacterales bacterium | reverse complement strand
ATGGTCATCCTCGGCCTGTCGTGGGACCACCGGGCGATCGACGGCGCGCTGGCGGCGCGCTTCCTGGCCAGCGTGAAGACGCGCGTGGAGAGCTACGAGGCCTGAGCCTGAGCCCGCTGTCGCGAAACGGGGCGGCGTAGCGCACCGGCGCCAGCCTGAATGCGAGCGGCGCCAGCAGCGCGAAGGGCGCGCCGGGAGGAGGTCGGCGCGCCCTTCGCGGGAGCTGCGTGGGCTCGACGCACCGCCAGGCCGGCAGCGGGAGGAGAGAGACAGCCGGCCTGGCGGGAGTGCGTGAGGTGAGTGGCTCGACCATCGTGCAGGACCACGATCCAGATGTCCAATACCGGTCTCGCCCCTAACTCATAAGCTATCGCTATGGAACTTCGCCAGCTGCGCTACCTCGTCGCGCTCGCCGACGAGTGCCACTTCACGCGGGCGGCGGCGCGCGAGCACATCGCCCAGCCCGCGCTCTCCCAGCAGATCCGCCGTCTGGAGACCGAGGTCGGGCTGGCGCTCGTCGAGCGCACGACGCGCAAGGTGGCGCTCACAGGAGCCGGTGAGCTGCTCGTCGCGCGCGCCCGCCACATCATCTCCGAGCTCGATGCGGCGACCGCCGAGCTGCAGACGCTGGCCGGCGTGCAGGGCGGCCGGCTGTCGGTCGGCGCGCTGCACACGATGGGCCCGGTCGACCTCTCGCTGCTGCTCGCCTCCTTTCACCGCAACCACCCTGCGGTCGAGCTGACGGTGCGCGAGCAGTCCAGCGAGGAGCTCGCCGAGATGCTGCGCGACGACGTCATCGATCTCGCCTTCCTGTCGGTCACCGAGCGCATCCAGCGCCGCGGGCTGGATCTGCACCGGCTCGTCAGCGAGGAGGTCGTCGCCGTGATGCCGACCCAGCATCCGCTGGCTGCGCGGGCACGCGTGCGGTTGGTCGAGCTGGCCGCCGATCCGTTCATCACGTTTCGCATCGGGTCGCGGCTGCGCGAGCTGCTGGACTCCGGCGCGCAGACGGCCGGCTTCGAACCGCACATCGCCCTGGAGTCCAACGAGAGTCGGCGGATTCGCAGCCTCGTCTCCGGTGGGCTCGGCGTCGCGGTGCTGCCGCGCTCGGATGCGGCGGGCCCCGGCGCGCCCGTCGCCGTGGCGCAGCTCGTCGAGCCCACGTTGACGCGCGACGTCATGCTCGCCGCGCGCGCCGGCCGGCGCCACTCGCCGGCGGCGACTGCGTTCCTCGCCCTCACCCGGCGCGTCTTCGAGGAGCCCGGCAAGGGCCGGCTGCCTGCGATGATCGAGCCATGACCGACGACCTCTGGGTCTGCCACCTGCCGCAGGTCGAGTACCGCAGGGCGCTCGCCATGCAGGCGCGGGTGCACGGCGCGCGGGAGGCCGAGCGGATCCCCGACACGCTGCTGCTGCTCGAGCACCCGCCGGTCTACACGCGCGGCCGGCGCTCGGATCCGAGCGAGCTGACGATGGGCGAGGCCTGGTACCGCGAGCGCGGGATCGAGATCGTCGACACCAACCGCGGTGGCCGCGTGACCTATCACGGTCCGGGCCAGCTCGTCGGCTATCCGATCGTCCGCATCCAGGACGTCATCGGGTACCTGCGCACGATGGAGCGGGCGATCGTCGCGGCGCTCGCCGATGCGGGGATCGCCGCCCACGCGCGGCCCGACGCCGGACCGGACTACACCGGCGTCTGGACCGCGGACGAGCGCAAGATCGCCTCGATCGGTGTCCACGTCGCGCGCGGTGTCACCACGCACGGCTTCGCGATCAACGTCGACAACGACCTGGCGCCGTTCGGCTGGGTCGTCGCCTGCGGGCTGAGCGGCGTGCAGATGACCTCGGTCCAGGCCGAGGGCTCGACGACCACGCTGGCGGCGCTGCGCGAGCGGATGGCCACGTGCTTCGCCGAGGCCTACGATCGCGAGCCCGATGAGATCACGCCGTCGGTCCTGACCGCGGCGCTCGACGCGGTCGCCCCGGTCTCGACGTGATCGGAGCTGCGCGGCGCGGCGGCGTCGCATGAGCCGCCTGCTCAACGCCGTTCGCATGCGCGCCAACCGCTCCCGTCATCGCGCCAACAACGTCCACTGCCCGATCTGCGAGTCGGGTTTCGATCGCTTCAAGGACGACTGGAACCGTCCCAACGCCCTCTGCTGGCGCTGCGGCTCGCATGAGCGCCACCGCGCCCAGTGGCTCCTGCTCGACCGCGTGCGTCCGCAGCTGCTCGACGATGCGCGCTCGCTTCTGCATTTCTCGCCCGAGTGGTGCCTGCGCGATCAGCTCGAGTCGTGCTCGCACCTGCGCTACGTGACGTCCGATCTCGACGAGACGCAGGACGTCGACCTGCGCCTCGATGTCACGGCGCTCGCGCTGCCCGACGACAGCTTCGATGCCGTGATCTGCTCGCACGTCCTGGAGCACGTCCTCGACGACGGCGCAGCTATGCGGGAGCTGTGCCGGGTGACGGCGCCCGGCGGCTGGTGCCTCGTCATGGTGCCGCTCGCGCTCGACCGCGCGCAGACCTACGAAGACCCGAGCATCACGGCCCGCGAGGATCGTCGCCGCGAGTTTCTCCAGCACGACCACGTCCGCCTCTACGCGCCCGACATCGCCGAGCGCCTGCGCAGCGCGGGCTTCGAGGTCGAAGTCATCGACCTCCCCGCCGAGCTCGGGCCCGCAGACGCCGCCCGCTACGGCCTGCTCGCATCGGACCTGATCCTTCTCTGCCAGACCCGGATCTGATTGGCAGCCATACGGACTGCATTGCTATGGTTGGGATTCGCATGGGTGTCCTGCTGCAGATTCGCGACGTTCCGGAGGACGTGCATCGCACGCTGAAGTCCCGTGCCGCAGCATCGGGAGTCTCGCTGTCGGAGTACGTCCGCACCGTTCTGGCTCGCACCGCGAGCCGCCCGACCTCCGACGAGCTGGCGCGGCGCATCGCGGCGCGCGGAGCCGCCGAGCCCGGAGAGACCACCCAGGACACGGTGCGAGCGATCCGCGAGCATGGCGAGTGACCGTCGTCGACACCTCTGCGATCGTCGACTTCCTGCTCGGAACCGGCGTCGCCGAGCGGGTGCGCGTGGCGCTGCGCGATGAAGGCGAGGTCGCCGCGCCCGACCTGCTGGTGTTCGAGGTTCTCGCCGTCGTGCGGCGACAGGCGCTGCGCGGAGAGCTGACCGGCCAACGCGCCGCCGGCGCGGTCGCAGATCTCGGCGACCTCCCGCTCGCGCTGTTTGCATCGCTGCCGCTGCGCGATCGAGCATGGGCGCTGCGCGACAACCTCACCGTCGCCGACGCGCTGTTCGTCGCGCTCGCCGAGCATCTCGGTGAGCCGCTCGCGACGAAGGACGCTGCGCTGGCACGAGCCGCCCGCGCACAGACCACGATCGAGGTGCTGGAGTGGGGCTCCGACAGCAGCGACATCGGCCGCTAGTGGACCCGTCCGCAAGTTCTGCGGGCCGCGCCCACTAGCCTGAACGGACGTGGCCGCTACCGACGACCGCAGACTCTCGACACGCTCGCGCTCCAACCCGGGCGGGATGGACGTGCTCGAAGTGCTCGGGCCCGACGTGCGGCCGATGCGCGAGCGCAAGCCACCGTGGTTCAAGGTCCCGGCGCCGGGCGGCGAGCGCTACCGCGAGCTGACGAAGCTCATCGCCGACGAGAACCTGCACACCGTCTGTCAGGAGGCGGCCTGCCCAAACGTCGGCGAGTGCTGGGAGCGCGGCACCGCGACGTTCATGATCCTCGGCGACACATGCACGCGGCGCTGCGGCTTCTGCAACGTGCGCACCGGCAAGCCGACCTGGAACGACCCGCTCGAGCCGGCCCGCGTCGCGCGCTCGATCGCCAAGATGGGCCTGCGCCACGCGGTCATCACCTCCGTCGACCGCGACGACCTGCCCGACTACGGGGCGAGCGCCTTCGTCGGCGTGATCCGCTCGATCCGGATGCAGGCTCCGGGCTGCAAGGTCGAGGTCCTGACCCCCGACTTTCGCGGCCAGGAGATGCCGCTGGCGAAGGTCATCGCCGAGCGGCCCGACGTCTTCAACCACAACTGCGAGGTCGTCCCGCGGCTCTACCCGATCGCCCGCCGCGGCTCGGAGTTCCTGCGCTCGGCGCGGGTCCTGCGCAACGCCAAGGAGATGGGCGGAGCGGACGTGATCACCAAGTCGGGGCTGATGGTCGGTCTCGGCGAGAGCTTCGACGAGATGGTCGAGACGT
>JBBSQG010000314.1:0-4269 GCA_038258125.1 Solirubrobacterales bacterium | reverse complement strand
GTGCCCGCGCTGCTCGTCACGCACGACTTCACCGAGGCGGCGGTGCTCGGCGACCGCGTCGCGGTCATCGACGGCGGCCGGATCGTGCAGCGCGGCACGGCCGGCGAGCTGGCCGCCGCGCCGGCGTCGGCGTTCGTCGCCGACTTCACCGGCGCGGTCGTGCTGACCGGCGTCGCGCGGGCGGGCGCGGGGCCCGGCGACGTGACGGTCGTCGCGCTCGACGGCGGGGGGACGGCGACGAGCACCGACCGCCGCAGCGGGCCGGTCGCGCTCAGCGTCCATCCCTGGGAGATCGCGCTCGAGCCGGCCGGCGGGCACGTCGCGGGCTCGATGCAGAACCAGCTCCAGGCCGAGGTGCTGAGCGTCACGCAGGTCGGCAACCGCGTGCGCGTCGGCCTGGCGGCGCCGCAGCCGCTCGTCGCCGAGATCACCGGTGCCGCGGTCGGCGGGCTGCACCTCGCGCCCGGCGTGCGGGTGACCGCGACCTGGAAGGCGACTGCGACGCGCCTGGTCAGCCTGTGACGCCGACCAGCTCCCACAGCGTGGCCGGCTGGTGGGAGGGGCACGACCGCATCGCCCGAACCGGCCCGCATGGCATGCTGCTCGGGTGCCTCGCCCCGCCCTCGCGCTGACCCTGCTCGCCGCGCTCGCCGCGCTCGCCGGCTGCGGCTCCGACGAGGGCCAGGCCGGGAGCACCGCTCCGCCGTCGGCGACGACGGGATCATCGGCAAAGGGGAAGGCGTCGGCGGCCGACGGCGTCAAGCTCGTGAAGGTCGGCAGCTTCGACCAGCCGCTCCATCTCGCCGCGCCGCGCGGCGACCGGCGCCGCATCTTCGTCGTCGAGCAGGGCGGCACGATCCGGGTCGTACGCGCCGGCAAGCGGCTGCCGCGGCCCTTCCTCGACGTGCGCAGCAAGGTGATCGCCGGCGGCGAGCAGGGCCTGCTGTCGATCGCGTTCGCGCCCGACTACGCCAAGACGCGCCGCTTCTACGTCAACTACACCGACAAGCGCGGCACGCAGAGCGTCGTCGAGTATCGCCGCTCGAAGTCCAGCGCCGACCGCGCCGACGCCGCCAGCGGGCGTCTCGTTCTGCGCTACGACGGAGTCGAGGCCAACCACAACGGCGGCCTGCTCGCCTTCGGCCCGGACCGGCTCATGTACATCGGAACGGGCGACGGCGGCGGCGCCGACGACCAGCACGGCAGCCGCGGCAACGCCCAGGACCTCGGCAGCCTGCTCGGCAAGCTGCTGCGCATCGACCCGCGCCGGTCCGGCTCCAAGCCCTACCGGATCCCGGCGAGCAACCCGTTCGTGGGGCGCTCCGGCGCGCGCGGCGAGATCTACAGCTACGGGCTGCGCAACCCGTGGCGCTTCGCCTTCGACCGCGCCAACGGCGACCTCGTCATCGCCGACGTCGGCCAGAACGAGGTCGAGGAGGTCGACTTCGCCGCGAAGGGCCAGGCGCGCGGCGCCAACTACGGCTGGCGGCCGCTGGAGGGCACGCGCCGCAACTTCGACGAGCCGGCGCCCGGCGCCGTCGCGCCGGTTCTCGAACTCAGCCACGGCGACGGCAACTGCTCGATCACCGGGGGTCACGTCGTGCGCGATGCCGGCGTGCCGGCGCTGCTGGGCCGCTACGTCTACGGCGATCTCTGCAAGGGCCAGCTGCGCGCCGCGAAGCTCTCCCCCGGCAAGGCGGACGGTGACGCGAGGATCCCCGGCTTGCAGACGATCGACCAGCTGTCGTCGTTTGGCGAGGACGGTCGCGGCCGCGTCTACGTCGTCTCGCTCGCCGGGCCGGTCTACCGCCTCGCCGCCGGCTGAGCCCGAGGCCGCGGCGTCAGGTTCGGCCATGACGCTCGAGCGCTTCGGCATCGCGCTCGTGCCGGCCGACAACCCGGGTGCGTTCACGCTGACGGGCACGAACACGTGGATCGTCGGCCGTGATCCGTGCTGGGTCGTCGATCCCGGCCCCGATCTCGACGGGCACGTCGCCAACGTCCTTGACGAGGTGGGCCGGCGCGGCGGGGCCGGCGGGATCGCGCTGACCCACGACCACGGCGACCACGCGGGCGCGGCCGCCGCCGTGCGCGCCGGCGCGGGCGCGGTGCCGGTCGCCGCCGCACGCTGGGCGGGGGCCGACGTCGCGTTGCACGACGGCGACGCGTTCGGCCCGCTGCGGGTCGTCGCGACGCCGGGCCACGCGACCGACCACCTCGCGTTCGTGACCGGCGCGGTCTGCTTCACCGGCGACGCCGTGCTCGCCGCGTCCAGCGTCTTCGTGGCCCCCGATCCCGGCGCGCTGCGCGGCTACCTCGCCGCGCTGCGCCGGCTGCGGGCGATGGACCTCGAGCTGCTGTGCACCGGGCACGGCCCGCCGGTCAGCGACCCGGCTGCGTTGCTGGACGGCTACCTCGCCCACCGCGCCGACCGCGAGCGGCGGCTGCTCGCCGCGCTCGGCGATGGGCTGCGCACGATCGACGAGCTGCTCGACCGCGTCTGGGACGACGCGCCCGCGAGCCTGCGTCTCGCCGCCACCGCCACGCTCGCCGCCCACCTCGGCAAGCTCGACGAGGAGGGGCGGCTGCCCGCGGGCGTCCAGCGACCGCCGTGGCCGCCCGCCGGCGGGCTGCGCCCGGTCGTGTGAGCCGGCCCAGGTTCAGTGGGCTTCGGCGAGCCGCTCGCGCGCGAGCACCAGCGCGCCGTCCAGCGGCGACACGCCGCGCGCCGCCGCGTCGTCGAAGATCCGCTCGAGCGTCGCCCCGATCCCGCGCACGAGCTCGCCTGCCCGGCGCGGGTCATAGCCGCCGGGCTCGAGCTCGACGGAGATGTTGATGATCCCGCCCGCGTTGACGACGAAGTCCGGCGCCCACAGCACGCCGCGTGCGGCGAGCAGGCCGGCGATGTCGTCGCCGGCGAGCTGGTTGTTCGCCGCGCCGGCGACGATCGGCGCCTGCAGCAGCGCGGCGCTGTCGTCGTCGAGCAGGCCGCCGAGCGCGCACGGCGCGAAGACGTCGACCGGCGCGGTGAGCGCCTCGTCGGGCCTCACCCAGCGTGCTCCGAGCGCGTCGGCCAGCGCCTGCTTGCGCGGGTCGATGTCGGTGACGAGCAGGGTCGCGCCCGCCTCTGCGCAGCCCGTCGCGACGCGGCCGCCGACGTTGCCCAGCCCGGCGATCGCGATCGTCCGGCCCGCCAGGTCGGGCGATCCGAAGACCCGTTCGCAGCACACCTCGATCGCGGTCTGCACGCCGAGCGCGGTCCACGGGCTCGGGTCGCCCGAACCGCCGAGGCGGCGGGCCAAGCCGCTGACATGGCTCGTCGACAGGGCGATCGTCTCCATGTCGCGCGACGACGTGCCGACGTCCTCGGCCGTGACGTAGCTGCCGCCCAGCGACGCGACCGTGTCGCCGAAGTCGCGCAGCGCGTCGACCCTCCATTCGCGGTCGCCGGCGGTGGCCGGGTCCGGAGCCATGATCACGCCCTTGCCGCCGCCGAGCGGCAGTCCCGCCACGGCGGACTTCAGCGTCATCGCCTGCGACAGGCGCAGCGCGTCGCGCACGGCGGCGCGCGCGTCGTCGTAGTGCCACATGCGACAGCCGCCGAGCGACGGCCCGCGCACAGTCGAGTGGACGGCGACGATCGTGAAGCAGCCCGAGCGCCGCCCGCGGCGGACGAGCAGCGTCTCGTGCTCGAGGGTGGCGAGGTAGCGCTCTATCCCGACGACGCTAGTGGATGCGGCCCTGTGGACAAGTCCACGAGCCGACCGCTCACGGCGTGCCGGTCGTGGCGGCCGCAGCCGACGTCGCCGACGTCCCCGGGGCGGGTGCCGGTGCCGTGGCGGGCGGCGGTGCGGTCGCGCCACCGCTCGTCGTCGCCTCCGCCGGGCCGCGCCCGGTCCCGGCCGGCAGCTCGCTGTGCGGTGTCAGCCCCTCGACGCCGTGACCGAAGCCGCTGGCCTCGTCGGGGGCCGCGGAGCCGCCCGTGACCTCGTCGACGTGCTCGGCCCTCAGCGTGGTCCCGGCCGTCACCTCGGTGCCGCGCGTCGGCGACACCGTGTTGCGCGCGATCATGGCCGTGCCCGTGCCGGTGGCTGGGCCGACAACCTGATCGTGGGTCGCGCTCGGCAGCGAGGAGCCGGCTGCCGTGGCGAGCGCCGCCGGCAGGCCGGTGCGGTGCTGCGGGATCGACCCGCCGGGGGCAGCGGGCGCGGACGACGCCTTCGCCGCGCCCGCCGCGGCGCCCTGCGAGGGCTCGATGATCTGGTGTGT
>JBBSQG010000313.1:0-4278 GCA_038258125.1 Solirubrobacterales bacterium | reverse complement strand
CGGATCCGCGTCGCCGGGCGCCCGGAGCCGGCGCAGCCCGCCGCCGCGCAGGATCCGCCCAGCCACGACCCCGAGCGCCAGCGGATGCGCTCCAAGGCGCGCTCACAGGTGCGCGACGACGTGCAGACGGTCGTCGTCGCGCGCAAGGAGTCGGCGGCCCCGCCTGCCCCGCGGCGCGATCGTCCGCGGCGCGACCGCAAGGTCACGCGTGACGACGCGCGCGCGCTGCGCTTCGAGGATCCCGCCGAGGAGCCGCCGCTGCGTCCGGGCGAGATCCCGCCCGCCCGCGACAGCAACTGACACGCGGCGGGGCGGGGCGGGGGCGGTGGCTTTGCGCCAACTCGCCCACCGGCGCCGCCGCACGGTGCGAGGATGTCGCCACATGGTCGCCTCCCCCACCGCGATCGCCGACGGCGTCTGGCGCCTCACCCGCGGCTTCCCCCTCAAGATCAACGTCTTCTTCGTCCGCGAGGAGGGCGGCGTGGCGATCTTCGACAGCGGCCACAAGCCGATGGGCAAGGCCGTGCGAGCGGCCGCCGACTCGCTCGGCGGGGCGACGCGCGTGATCCTCGGCAACCCGCACGCCGACCATCGCGGCGGCGCCCCGGCGATCGGCGCGCCCGTGCACTGCCATGTCGACGACCGCGACAACGTCGCCGGTGACGGCGCCGCGCACGACTTCGACTTCGGGCTGCTGCCGCTCGGGGTGCGCGCGCTGACAGCCAAGACGTTCGCGTCCTGGGACGGCGGCCCGCTGACGGTCGCCGCGACGCTCGTCGAGGGCGACCGCGTCGGCGACTTCACGGTCATCCACCTGCCGGGCCACTCGCCGGGCACGATCGGGCTGTGGCGCGCGGCGGACCGGCTGGCGATCACGAACGACTGCTTCGCGCTCTTCCATCCCGCGTTGCCGTTTCCCGGCCAGCGCCCGCGGGTCCCGCATGCGGCGTTCAACTGGTCGACGGAGCGCTGCGCCACGTCGATCGCCAAGCTCGCGGAGCTGGAGCCGGCGACCTGCTGGCCGGCCCACTACGGCCCGCTGACCGGCGACGTGGCGGCGAAGCTGGGCGCCGCGATCTGAGCCTTCAGCAGCTCTCCGGCGACTTGCAGGGGCGGGGGTCGCCGGGGTCGTCCTGGAAGGCGAGGTAGCCGCCGAGCACCATCAGCGCGCTGGCGACGAAGAGGATCGCGATCCCGACCGCGACGGTGCGCCGCGATCCCGCCAGGTGTCCGGCGAGCGCGACGAGCACGCCGAAGCCGATCAACACCGCGACGGGCGTCGCCGACAGGTCCGACGCGGCGAGGACCCAAACCGGCATCGGCACTAGGCCGCGCGTCCGGCGAGCGACGTGTTCGGGCGATGCACGGCCCCTTTCCTATCATCCGGCGATGGCCGCCGCCGTCCCTGACTCCGTCGCCGACTTCACCGCCGGCCTGCGCGACGTGGGCTACCTGCCCGGCGAAGCGACCGCGCTCGTCGCCTACCTGGCCACGAAGCTCGGCAAGCCGATCCTCGTCGAGGGGCCCGCGGGCGTCGGCAAGACCGAGCTCGCCAAGGCGCTGGCGAAGGTGCTCGACCGCCGCCTCGTGCGCCTGCAGTGCTACGAGGGACTCGACGAGGCCAAGGCGTTGTACGAGTGGAACTATCGCAAGCAGCTGCTGCGAATCCAGGCCGGCCAGAGCGATCCCAGCGGCACGGCGTGGGACGAGGTGCACGACGACATCTTCGGCGAGGAGTTCCTGCTCTCGCGCCCGCTCATGGACGCGATCACCTCCGAGCTGCCGATCGTCCTGCTGATCGACGAGATCGACAAGACCGACCAGGAGTTCGAGGCGATGCTGCTCGAGCTGTTGTCGGACTTTCAGATCTCGATCCCCGAGCTCGGTCTCGTGGTCGCGCGCTCGCACCCCGTCGTGCTGCTGACCTCGAACAACTCACGCGAGCTGACCGAGGCGCTCAAGCGCCGCTGCCTGTATCTCTGGCTCGACTACCCCGAGCTCGAGCATGAGCTCCAGATCGTGCGCCTGCACGTGCCCGACCTGCCCGCGACGATCGCGCGCAAGCTGATCGAGGTCGTCGGCCTCGTGCGCGACCTCGACCTCAAGAAGCCGCCCTCGATCGCCGAGTCGATCGACTGGGCGCGGGCGCTGCTGCTGCTGGGCGCCCAGGACATCGACCAGACGACCTTCCGCGAGACGCTGTCGGTCATCGTCAAGCACCGTACCGACCTCGACATCGTGGCCGAGCGAGTCGGTCTCAAGCTCGGCCGCGGCACGGCGGCCGGGCTCGGCGCGTAGCGCGGACCGCGGCGCGGCTTCAGACCAGCTGGGCGCGCACGTGGGGCAGGGCCGCCTGGCGCTTGTCGGCGGTGACGAGCTCGAGGTCGTGAGCGATCGCGCACGCGGCGATCCAGAGGTCGTTGGAGGGCGCGCGCCCAGCGGCTGTGCGCAGCTCTCCGTAGGCGACCGCGACCGAACGCGTGATCTCGAGCACCACAGCGAGCGACAGCATGTCCGACAGACGCTGCAGCCGCTGGGCCTGCGTCGGGCCATGGCTGGCGAGCAGAACCCCGGCGTGCAGCTCGCCCACCGTGACGACGCTGACCGCGCAGTCGCCGTCCAGCCGCGGAGTCCGGCCGCCGCAGGGACCCGTCAGCACGCTCGTATCGAAGAGCGTCCTCAGCTCGCCCATGGGTCGACGGAGTCCTCGCGGTCCTCGTCCCGCATCCGTGCGAGGTCCTCGGCCCACTGCGGGTCGACCGGTGTCCGCTGAAGCACCTGCCACAGCTCGGCGGCTGTGGCGCCTCTGGTCGCCCCGGCCGGCGGGCCCAGCTCCGCCACCGGCCGCCCGGCGACGGTGATCGTGAACCGCTCGCCCCCCTCCGCGCGGCGCAGGATCTCGCTGATGCTGTTGCGTAGCTCCCGTTGGGGGATCGTCGTCACGCGGGGACCGTAGCAAAGCTGCTACGCCGTCCCAGACGGGCGAAGCTGCGTGCGGCGACGCCCGAGGCAATATTCTCCGCACGATGCCGCGCGTCCGAGTCAGCCTGCCCGACGTGCTGCTGCAGCGCGCCGCCACGCTCGCCGAGGCGGACGGCCAGACGATCCACGACCTCTACACCGAGGCCGTCACCCGCTACGTCGAGACGAACAAGGACGCGAGGGCCGGCTCGCTGCGCAGCCGCAGCGGCATCCCGCGCGGCTCGCCCACCTTCACCGTCGAGCTTCCCGAGGACCTCTTCGAGCGCGCCGAGAAGCTCGCCAAGCGCCTCGGCAAGCGTCGCGACGTGCTCTACGCCGAAGCGGTGGCGCGCCACATCATGCACACGCCCGGAGGCGACAGCGCGTTCGATCAGGGCCACGATCTGCCCAGCGGGGCGTGGCGACCGAAGGGCGCCGCGTAGTCCCGATCGACGACCGGCGCCGCATCGCCGAGCCCGCCGCAACGGTCCCCGCGGGCCTCGCGGCGCGCCTGATCGAGTTCGGCGAGCAGCTGCGCGCCGAGGGCGTCAACAGCGGCACCGCGGAACTGCTCGACGCCTTCGCTGTGCTCGCAGAGGTCGACTGGACCGAGCCGAGCAGCTTCCGCGAGAGCCTCGCCGCGACGCTCGCCAAGTCCCAGGAGGACCGGCGCATCTTCGAGATCGTCTTCGAGCGCTTCTTCTTCCGCGCCACCGAGGCCGCCGCGCTGCTCGAGGGCATCACCGAGCACGCCGAGGACCGGCCGGGCGATCGCGAGGGCGAGGAGGATCCTCATGCCGGAGGCCCCGGAGGCCGCGCGATCGACCTCGACGAGCTGCGCCGCCAGATCGCCGCGGCGCTGCAGCAGGGCTCGGAGTCGCTCATGCGCGACCTCGCACGGCTGGCGATCGCGGCGTTCGCGCGTCAGGGCGAGGGCTCGGGCGTGATCGGTGTCGACGTGCAGCGCATCCGGCGCGCGCTCGGCCTGCGCGCCGAGGCGCAGCTCAACTTGCCCAAGGGCGACCCGCGCCGCGCCGGCCTGCCGCGCGAGGCGCTGCGCCGCTTCGAGGCGCTGCTGCGGCGCGAGCTCGAGTGCGGCCAGATCGAGCGCACCGAGAAGCTGCCGCCCGCGCGTCCGCTCAACGAGCTTGACCGCGCGCTGCCGAGCGGGCCGCTGCAGGATCTCGCCGCGGTGCACCGGGTCGTCGCGCAGCTCAAGCGGCGACTGAAGACGCAGGGCTCCGAGCATCGCGGGCACGCGCGCCACGCGCCCGTCGACGTGCGCCGCACGAGGCGCGCCTCGCTGCAGACCGGCGG
>JBBSQG010000312.1:0-4279 GCA_038258125.1 Solirubrobacterales bacterium | reverse complement strand
TGTCACCACCGGCCTCGGAGGGCACCATATCCACCGGCGTCGCCGGGACCAGGGACCCACCCCGGGGGTCTGGATCGCCGCCGGAGCAGACGCGCGTCTCCGTCGGGGCTCCCGCGTTCGTAAGTATTCCCGTTAGTTGAGCGCTGGCTCGGGGAGAACGGCGGCCTCGGCTCCAGTTATCTCGACGGACCCTGCGAACGCCAGTCGGCTGCGGGTACCTTCCGGGGCGTTTTCGTCGCTGGCGTGATCCGAGCGCGTTCCAGACCCCACCCCGGCCGTGGGTCGGCGGTGGCCGAGAAGTGGCGCAGCTTGTCCCGGCCTTGTAGGCCGGTGGGGCGGGTGAACGAAAGAGGGTCCAGGTAGCCGCCTGGACCCTCGTGTACAGCTGGCGGATGGACAGCCGGTACGAGAGCAGCGTGCCGGGTCCTGAAGTGGCTGTCCAATTTTCGTCCTTCCGCCAGGATGGACGAGCTCGTAGCCTTCCAGTTGAACTGCGGGCACTGCGCGAGGACGTTCGCGGTGTGCCGCCCCGACTACCGGGGCCAGCGGTACTGCCGCAAGAGCTGCCGTGCTCGCGAGTTGCTCGCGATCAGGCGGCGGGCCAATGCCAAGCACCAGCGCAGTGATGAGGGGCGACGCGACCACGCCGCGCACCAGCGTTCGTTGAAGACGCGGAAGCTCGTGGAATCCAAAGCGCTGACGGATGTGGGTCGCCAGAAAGTTGCGCCTCGTGCTGAATGTTCGACGCCAGACAGCGCGGCGGTGCTCGCGACGAGCACACCCGACGTCGTCGGTGAAACGGACGAACATGAACTACACGGTGGTGCTGATCCCATCCGCGACGCGGACACGCGTCCTCTTGAGTCATGGTCCCGACGAGCTGTTACGGGCGATCTTGCCGCCGCCCTCGCAGCTCCGGCACGACCGCGCGGCGATCACGTTCCTCGAGGGACTGGCGCTGTGGCTCAACGTGAGGCTCTACGTTGTATTGTCTGTGGACGCGAGGGAACCCGGATCGTGCCTCGGCCTGACCGACGAGATGGGCCTCGGGCTGCGGTCGGTGTACTTCGATGTCGAGGTCCATGACCGCGGCGCTCGTCAGCGACGCGGCCAGCGCATTCGCGGCATCGGCGACTTCGCCGACTTGCGGCAGCTTCGCCTGCGGTGGCTCGGCGGAGGCGGCAACTGACCATGGCCAAGCTACACAAGCTCGCCGCCACGCTGGCGGAACAGGACACCCGACTCTCGGAGGTGCTGCAGCTCTCGCTGGTCGAGGGCCTGTCGATCCGTGCCATCGCGCGCCGACTGCAACTGACGCGCAGGACGGTTCGCCGGTTGCTCGGTCGCGCGCAGGAGCGCACGCCCCCATCGAGCGAGCCTCGTGCCTCGCTGCTCGACCCGTACGACGCGGAGATCCGCCGCCTGCTCGCCGACACGCCCGAGCTCACGGCACCGGGGATCCTCGAGCGGCTGCGACCGCTCGGCTACACGGGTGGCGTCACGATCCTGCGCGACCGCGTGCGCCAGGTTCGACCACGTCCAGCGAAGGAAGCGTTTCTCACCCTCGACTTCAAGCCGGGCGCCGCGTTCCAGGTCGACTGGGCCGACTTCGGATTCGCACTGCCCGGGTGCCCACGGCGCGTGTCGGCGTTCGTGATGGTCGCGTGCTACTCGCGATATATATATCTCGAATTCGCACTGAGCCAGGCAATGGGTACATTTCTGCGCTGCATGGAGCGCGGGTTGAAGTTCTTCGGCGGCGTCGCGGCGGCCGACATCTTCGACAACATGAAGACGGTCGTGGTGTCGCACGCTCCGCACGCGACGGTGTTCAATCGGCGATTCCTCGAGTACGCCCGGACCCGCGGCTTCGCCGCGGTCGCCTGCAACGTCCGCCGGGGGAACGAGAAGGGGAGGGTCGAACGGCCCATCGGCTTCGTGCGCTCGCGATTCTGGCGCGGTCGTCGATTCACCGACCTGACAGACCTCAATGTCCAGGCGTTGCAGTGGCGCGACGACATCGCCAATAACCGCCGGCATGAGGAGACCGGCAAGGTGCCCTCGCTGGTGTTCCGGAACGAGGAGCAACGCTGCCTCAAGCCGATCCCCGAGACGCCGTTCGACGTCGACGACGTCGACACGAACACCGTGACCAAGACATTCCGCATCACCTTCGACCGCAATCGCTACAGCGTGCCTTGGCGACTCACGAGCCAGACCGTGCTCGTTCGCGCGGATGATGATGCGGTCGCCGTCTTCCTCGGCAAGAAGCAGGTCGCCGCGCATCGCCGCTCGTGGAACGTCGGCGAGGACGTCGAGCACCCGTCGCATCGCGAAGGGCTCCTCAAGATCAAGCCCCGCGCCGCGGCCGGGGCGCTGCCCGTCGGCCTCGTCGGCCTCGACAACACCGGCGTCGAGTATTTCAAGATCGTCGCTGCCGGCAACCGCTCCGTGCAGCGCGAGACCGTGCGGCTCGTTTTCCTCGTCGAGTTGTTCGGTGAACATGCCACGCGCGAGGCAATGGCCGAGGTGATGGCCACCGGCCACGTCGGTGCCGAGTACGTCGAGTACGTGCTTCGCCACAAGAAGGGGCTCACCCCCTCGGCAGCGCCGCTGCGCCTCGGCGATCCCGCGCTCGACGCCCTATCGCTCCGCGAACCCGACCTCTCGCTCTACGACGAACTCGTGCCAGTACCGATGACACTGGATCCCGGCGCACCGCCGACGCTCGCGGAGGACGACCATGAAGCGCGATGACGACTCCCTCGACCTGCTCCTCCAGAAGTTGCGCTGGCTGCGCCTGCCCGGAATGGCACGCCTCGTCTCCTCGCTGCTCGAGCAAGCCGGCGACGATAACCTGACCGACCTCGAGATCCTTCACCGGCTCTGCGACGAGGAGCGCGCAAGTCGCCTCAAGAGCGCGGTCGACCGTCGCATCAAGGACGCCCGGTTCCCCGAGCTCAACACCATCGACGGCTTCGACTTTGACTTCGATGCCGTCCGCAAGAAACTCCGGGCTCGCTACCTGGCGCTCCACGACCTCACATTCATCGCCAAGGGCGTGAATCCGCTCTTCATCGGCATTCCCGGCACAGGCAAGACCTTCCTCGCCCGCGCGCTCGCCTATCGTGCCTGCCAGGCCGCCCACCGCGTCGTCGTCACCAGCGCCACGCGCATGGTCAACGACCTCGCCGGCGCCGAGATCCACGGCCAGCTCGAGCGCTCCCTCCGTCGCTACTGCCGCGCCGACTTCCTCGTCATCGACGACTTCGCCGTGCTCGCCATGGATCCGGCGCAGGCCAACCTGGCGTTTCAGGTCATCACCGACCGCTACGACTACCGCCGCCCGACCTGCATCACGACCAATCGCTTGTTCAAGGATTGGCCCAAAGTGTTTCCCGACGCGCTCAATGCGCAGGTCATCGCCGAGCGGCTCACCGAACGCTCCGAACGCTTCATCTTCGACGGAAAGGGCTATCGACCGACGCACTCCACCTGACGTTTGCAATGCCGAACCGAGCGGCACATCTCCGATCTCGGCGGCCTCGCGCTGCGAGCCCCGCGTGCGTCGCCGCGCCGCGGTCAAGGCGAAGAACCGTCCGCGCTCCACCGGGTGGGTCCCTGGGTACCGGTGATCCCGGTGGAACTGGTACCCCGGTTTGCCGGTGGCGACACGCCGCACGAGGGCGCCGATTGCTCCGGCCTCTACCCAGTGACCTGCGTCGGCGAATTCGACGCGGCCGGCGAGTGGCCGTTCCCGCAAGACGTCGCGCGCGTTGTGCTCGGCGGGTCGCGGAGTTGTGACATCGCCATCCCGGGCCGGAGCTTGTCAGGCACCCACTGCCTGCTCGAGCGCCGAGCGACGAGCATCCGGATCTACGACCAGGGCGCCACCAACGGGACCTATGTCGGCGACACCAAGATCGAAACCTCGTGGGACGTCCGCATCGGTGACAAGTTCTCGCCGCGCCCGCTGACCTTGTTCCTGATGGACAGCGCCATGCAGGCACATCGCCCGATGCTCGCCGAGATCCTCGGCACCGGGTTCCCGCCATCGCCGGATACCGTGCTGACCGAGGTCGTTCGCCAAGCCAGCCCCGTGATCATCCTCGGCGAGGACGGCTGCGGCCAAGAGCGGCTCGCCAAGGCTATCCACGACATGTCACCGCGGCGCGCGCATGCGCTGCTCGCGATCGACAACATCCCCGCGGATCGCGCGGCCCAGAGCGCGCTCGTTCGCCAAGCGTCGAAGCCCAAGACCACGGTGGTGCTGCAGGTC
>JBBSQG010000311.1:0-4301 GCA_038258125.1 Solirubrobacterales bacterium | reverse complement strand
CCGGCGTGGATGCCGTAGGCCTCGGCGGCCTGCGAGACAGCGCCGACGAACAGCTCGCGACCGGATTCCGGCGCGAGCGCCGCGGGCTCGCCCAGCAATCCCGCCCGGCCGCCCGCCGCGACGGCGAGCTCGAAGCGCTCGAGTAGGACGCAGACAATCGTCATACGAACAGATGTTCGCATCGATGGGCCGGCCCCGCAACCGTCTGGATCAGCCGCAGGTGGGAGATGGTCGCGCGTCAGCTCGACCCGTGCAGCCGGGGAGCCTGCGAGCAGCGGCGTCTGGCGTCTATGGGGCTCCATCCACCCCAAATTCGACACGACGCGCCCGCCGACATAGAAAACCCCCGCGGGTGCGGGGGTTTTCCTTAGCGGACCGGTAAGCCGGAGTCTGTCGTGAGCAGCCATCCATCTGACGCGGCCGACCTGGACCTCGGCGGGCAGCCTGCAAACGGTCCTGCTTGGCCTTGCATCGGGTGGGGTTTGCCTGGCCGCCGTGTCGCCACGGCGCCGGTGCGCTCTTACCGCACCCTTTCACCCTTGCCTGTGCGCGGGCGAACCCGCGCCATCGGCGGTGTGTTTCTGTGGCACTGTCCCGCGGGTTTCCCCGGGTCGGGTTCCCGACCACCCTGCCCTGTGATGTCCGGACTTTCCTCGAAGGGCGAGCCTCCGCGGCTGCTTGGTCTGCCGACCCAGCCTACCGCTCCTCCGTGCCCGCAAGCGACCCTTCACCCACCGTCGCGCGCCATCGCATGCCCAGCCCGGATAGGGTCCAACGAATGGGAGACGTGCTCGGCCGGCGCATCGCAGCAGCGATCATCGACGCCTTCATCATCGTCGTCCTGCTCGTCGTGATCGCCAAGACGCTCGGCGACGAGGGTGAGACGAAGCGGTCGCTGTGGGCCGAGACGGAAGGTGGCCCGCGCACGATCTTCCTGCTGCTGACGTTCGCCTACTACTTCGGCACCGAGCTCGCCTGGGCGCAGACGATCGGAAAGCGCGTCATGAAGCTACGCGTCGTCCGCGTCGACGGCGGCAAGCTCGGCGCCGGCCCGGCGGCGATCCGCAACCTCGTGCGCTTCATCGACGCCCTACCCGTGCTCTACATCGTCGGTGCGATCACGGTCTTCGCGACCGGCGAGCGGCGCCAGCGGCTCGGCGACCTCGCGGCGAAGACGAAGGTGATCGCCGACGACACGCCGCCGCCACCGCCGAACGAGCGCCGCGACCGGCCCGAGGACGACGACATCCTCGCCCAGGTCCTGCGGTAGCTACAGCAACTCGGTGCGGCACTCCCCGCAGCGTCCGCCGACCGCGGACGGCCCGGATCCGTAGCGGGGCTCCATCGCCCCGTCGCAGACCGGGCACGTCGCGGTGCGATGCGCGTCGAGGTCCTCCCAGGCGCCGGAGAGCACGTCCTCCAGCGTCCGGCCCTCGCGCGCACTCGCCTTGAGCCTCGCGGGCAGTTGCAAGCCGGCCGAGCGCGTCATGGCGGTCGAGCGCTCCAACTGGGCCACGACCATCACGGCACGCTCCGAAACAGGCCCACCACGCGCCCGAGCACCCGCACGTCGCGTGAGCGGATCGGCTCCATCGTGGCGTTCTCGGGCTGCAGGCGGATGTGGTCGGCCTCGCGATAGAAGCGCTTGACGGTCGCCTCCTCGCCGACGAGCGCGACGACGATGTCACCGTCCTCGGCGGTCTCCTGCGGACGGACCACGACGTAGTCGTCGGGCAGGATGCCGGCCTCGATCATCGACTCACCGCGCACGCGCAGGACGTACTCGCCATCCTCCCCACCGGCGAGCGCCGGCACCGCGACGTACTCCTCGATGTTCTCCTCGGCGAGGACAGGCGAACCCGCGGCGACCTGGCCGATGAGGGGCAGTCCGTCCGGGCGCGCGACGATCGACTTGACCTGCTCGACGGCGCGATCGAGCAGCTCGATGGCGCGCGGCTTGGACGGGTCGCGGCGCAGCAGACCGAGCTTCTCGAGGTTCGCGAGGTGCGCGTGCACCGTCGAGGAGGAGGCGAGGCCGACGGCTTTGCCGATGTCGCGCACGGTCGGCGGGTAGCCATGCTTCGCCGAGTGGCGCTTGATGAAGTCGAAGATCTCCTGCTGGCGCTTGGTCAGGTTGAGATCCATGGCGCAGGCTCCTTGGCGTGGGTCGGGCTGTCAGGCGAGGCGAACATCTGTTCGCACAAGCTAGACGGGCGGTCGGACGGAAGTCAAGCGCCTGCCTATACTTGCCCTCGCCCTGCGCCGGTGGCGGAATTGGTAGACGCGCAAGGTTGAGGGCCTTGTGGGGGGATTCCCCCGTGGAGGTTCGAGTCCTCTTCGGCGCATGAACGAGAGACCCCGCGCTCGCGGGGTCTCTTCGTCGCGCGGGGCATCCGCGCGGTCGTGCCGACGGCGAGCGGTCGCGGGTTCGCCCACCCGTCGACAACGCCCGATTGGGCGGCGGTGCGCGGATGACGAACGGCGCGAGGCACCGTTCACGTTGCGCGCAGGGCGCGCAGGTGCGCGGTCGCCCGGCAGGGGAGGTGGGCGACCGCGCTGTCTGCGTGCTGCGGATCGCCCAGGGGGGCTCGGCGTCCGTTGACAGCACTAACGATGCCCGGCGCGGTTTGGATCACCGCCGTCCGGGCCGCAGCGCCCTCGCGGCGGGCTAACCGGCTAGCGCGAGGGCGCCCTGCTGGGCGACCCACTCGGTCCCGACCTCGGCGAGGATGTCGAGCATCGCCCCGGCGGCCGGCGACACGTAGCCGCCGGCGAGCGTCGCCGCGAGCACGTGGCGGACGGGGGAGGTGCCCTCCAGACGGCGGATGACGACATCGTCGCGCACGGCGACCAGCGCCAGGTCGGGGATCAGGCAGACGCCGACGCCGGCCGCGATGAAGCCCTGGATGGCGACGTAGTCATCTGACTGAAACGCGACGCGCGGCTCGAAGCCTGCTGCCTGACAGGCGCGCTCGAGGATCGCGCCGTCGGGGCAGCGGCCCGTCGTGCCCATCACCCACGACTCCTCGGCGAGGTCGGCCAGGCGGATCTTCGGCTTGTGCGCGACGCGGTGCCCGGCGGGCAGGCACAGGTACATCGGGTCGTCGAGCAGGTGGCGGCGCTCGATCGTCGGATCGACGATCGGCTCGAAGCCGGCCTCGACGGTCAGCGCGATGTCGCATTCCCCCGTCTTCAGGCAGTCCAGCCCCTCGTGCGGCTCGCGCGGGGCGAGCGTCACCTCGACGCCGGGGTGGCGCTCCCGGAAGACCGCGATCGCGCGCGGGGCGATCGTCGCGCCGGCGGTCGGGAAGGAGACGATCCGCACGCGGCCCCCGCGCATCCCCGCGATCGCCTCCAGCTCGGCCTCGGCGTCGGCGAGCCGCGCGAGGATCACGTCGGCGTGGGCGACGAGCGCATGGCCGGCGTCCGTCAGGTGCACTCCGCGGGCGCGGCGCTCGACGAGAACCGTGCCCGCCTCGCGCTCCAGCGCGGCGATCTGCTGGGAGACCGCCGACTGCGTGTAGGCGAGCGACTCGGCGGCGGCGGAGAACGAGCCGCGCAGCGAGACCTCGCGGAGCACGCGCAGGCGCTTGACATCGAGCATTAGCGCAGCTTATCCACAACACGTCCAAATGTCATTTGTGCTCATGGCATCACGCTGGGATCGTTGATCGCGTCGAACGAACAGCCCAGCAGAGGAGCCATCATGAGCACCCATCTCGACGCCATCGTCATACGCCACGCCACCGACGCGGACACCCGCGTGCTCGCGGATCTCGCGATCCTCGACAGCCGTGAGCCACTGCGCGGACCGGCGCTGATCGCCGAGGTCGACGGCGTCACGCTCGCCGCGCTGGACCTCAGCGACGGCAGCGTCGCGGCCGACCCGTTCGCCCCCACGACCGAGCTCGTCGAGCTGCTGCGCCTGCACGCGCGCTCCGCCCATGGCGCCCGCTCCGCCGGCGACTCGCTGCGCGCTCGCGTGGCCACGCTCCTGCGACCGGTCGCCGTCCGTGCATAGCGCGGCGTTCGTCGCCTACGCCACGCTCGGCACCGGCGCCACGGCGCAGCCCCATGCTGCAACGCGCGCGGCGCGGCACGACGGTCGAGCGCCCGGCGGCGTGCTGCGGGCCCCACCGCGGTGGCGCGCGGGCCGTGGGCGCGCGGGCCAGGCGCCGGCCGCGACGCGCGCGTGATGAGATAGGCCCATCGCAGCGGGCTCGTTCACCTGGCGGGACGGCGAGCGCACGGTGCACTGCGGGCGCGACGCGCTCGAGCGTGCTCGCGCCGCGCTCGGGGGG
>JBBSQG010000310.1:0-4306 GCA_038258125.1 Solirubrobacterales bacterium | reverse complement strand
CTCGCCCCCCCCCCCCGCGGGCCCGCCGCCGCCCAGGCCCCGCCGCCCCCGGCGCGCCGCCTCGACGTCGCCGCGCTCCAGCGGCGCTCCGATCGCGGTCGCCTCGCGCCGCAGCGAGCGGCCGCCGAGCGCGGCCCAGGTCAGCAGCGCGAGTGCGGCGCGGTTGCCGATCAGCCGGGCGAGCCAATGGCCGGCGAGCGCGGCGCCGCCGACGAGCACGCCGCAGAACAGCGCGCCGCGCGCCCGGCCGGGCCCGTACAGCCGCCGCTCCAGCGCGAGCGCCACGCTGCCGAAGCCCGCCACGGGGTGGCCGCGGCGCGGATCGCCGAGTGCGAGGTCGGCGCCGTAGCCGAGCGCCAGGCCGGCGGCGCTCACGCCGTCACCGCGCAGTTGAGCCGCGTGACGGTCCAGCGCCCGTCGTGGGCGTGCAGCTCGGTCACGGCGAGCGGCGCGACATCGACCCGCCAGAACGCCGCCGCGGGCGCGCCGAGCGCGTACACGACGGCGGCTTTGACGACGCCTGCGTGGGTCACCGCGATCGCGCGCTCGTCGATCGCCGCCTGGCCGTCCAGCCATTCACCGACGCGAGCCAGCAGCGCAATCAGCGACTCACCGCCATGCGGGCAGGCCGCCGGGTCGGTCATCCAGGCGCCGGCGCCGTCGGGGTCCGATGCGTGGACCTCGGCCAGTGTGCGCCCACACCAAGAGCCGAAGTCGCACTCGCGAAGGCCGTCGTCGAGCACCGGCTCGTCGAGCTGGGCCGCCGCCGCCGTCTCGCGCGCCCGGCGCGCCGGGCTGCAGAGCACGGTGCCGCGTCCCAGCCGGCCCGCCAGCGCGCCCGCCGCCGCGCGCCCCGCCTCGTCGAGCGGCTCGTCGACGGGAAACGCGGCACGGCGTACAGCCTCGGTCGATGCGTGGCGGATGAGCAGCAGCCGCCTCACGCGGCTGACTGCGCACGCAGCGTCGCGATCCCGTAGCCGATTCCGAGCGCCGCCCACAGCACGGCCTGCGTGCCCAGCGAGCTGAGCCGGAACTCCCACAGCAGCGGCGCCGGGAAGTCCTTGGGCACCTCCTGGATGGCGGGCAGCGAGAACGCCAGCCCGCCCGCCACGACGATGAACGTCGCTGCGCCGGCCAGCGGCCGCGCCCACGGCGGCGCCTGCGGGCGCAGCGACCACATGACGCGCGCGGCGGCGAACATGGCCAGTGCCGAGCCGAGCAGCAGGACGAGGTAGTAGGAGGTGCGATCGCCGATCGTGTCCGGGTCGCCGACCGCCGGCGGGTTGGGCGGGTACTTCAGCCACGGCACGAGCACGATCGCGATGAAGATCGCGCCGGCCAGGCGGGTCGAGAGCTCCCAGTCGGTGCGCTGCGAGCCGCGCCCGCGCAGCACCGCGAAGGCGATCGAGAACAGCCCGCCGGCGGCGATCCCGTACAGCGCGGTGGCGAGGAACAGCCCGCCGCGCTGCTCGCCGCGGCTGACCACCCAGTCGGCGACGTGGGCGAGCGGCAGCACGAGGCTGGCGTGCGCGCTCGCCGCGTTCTCGATGTCGATGGCGTCCTGCACGCGCGGCTCGCCGAAGACGAACGCGAAGACGCCGGCCAGCAACCCGGCGAGGGCACCGACGACAAGGCCCCTGCGAATCAGGGTCCAGACCATGGAGGTGCGCGGCCGGCGCTAGTGGCAGGGCACGCCGAGCAGATGACGCCCGTCGTGCATCAGCTCGTGCAGCAGCGAGCCCGACTGCGAGACGACCCCCTGGTCGTATCCCACGAGGTAGATCGTGAGCGCGAAGAGCAGGCCGAGCAGCAGTGCCGGCAGGAGCTCGCGGACGGGAAGGGGCGTGACGGTGGCAGCTGGTTGCATAAGGGATTCCTCGTTCGGGATGGTGCGTCCCGCTGAAAGGTGCCGCGGCGGTCGAGTTCCTGACTCTCCGGAGATCCCCCCGGTCACAGTGGCGCAACCGTCCCGGACTCCCACCGGGTTCCTCGCGCCGCCGCGCTGACGCTTGCCACCCTAGTCGGTCCGGCGGTCGGCCGCCACGCGGATGTCGCCACCCGCCGCATGTGCGCCGCCGCGCGGCAAACGACTACCGTGCGACGCGTGAGCGACGCGACGCGCCTGGTCCGGCCGGCGACGCCCCCGGGACACGATCCGTCCCGCGCGGCGCAGCGCGCCGCCGACCCGCGCGGCTGGCGCTACGGCGACGACGACCTCGAGGCCGTTCACCGCGTCATCGCCGAGCGCCGCGACATCCGCCGCTTCCGGCCCGATCCGGTCCCCGCCGACGTCCTGGACCGCGTGCTCACCGCCGCCCACCGCGCGCCGTCGGTCGGGCTCATGCAGCCCTGGAGGCTGATCGTCATCCGTGGCATGGCGCCGCGCATCGCGATCCGCGACGTGGCGGCGCGCGAGCGCCTGCGCCAGGCCAACCGCTTCGACGAGCGCGCTCGAGCGTTTCTGGACCAGAAGATCGAGGGCATCGTCGAGGCGCCGCTCGGCGTCTGCATCTGCTGCGACCACGGCCCGCCGGGGGAGGAGATCCTCGGCCGCGGCACGATTCCCGAGACCGACGTCTACAGCACTGCCTGCGCGATCCAGAACCTCTGGCTCGCGGCGCGCGCGGAGGGGCTCGGCGTCGGCTGGGTGAGCTTCTACCGGCTCGCCGACCTGCGCGCGATCCTCGGCATCCCGGCGCGCGTGGACCCGATCGCCTACCTCTGCATCGGCTGGCCCGACGAGCGGCCGCTGCGGCCGGGCCTGGAGTCCAGCGGCTGGGCGGCACGGGTGGCGCTCGACCGCGTCGTCATGGCCGAGCGCTGGGTGGAGGACGGTCAGCCCGCCGACGCGGGGGCCGCGCCGACGACGACCACCGATGGCGACCCGCGCCCCGCCCCGAGCCACACCGCGGACGATGACCGCCCCGCCGCCCGCGCCCCCGACCGCCGCGCCGCGATCCGCGCCCGCGACCGCTCCGACCGGCTCGTCAAGCCCGGCGGCAGCCTCGGCGCGCTCGAACCGCTGATCAAGCGCTGGGCCGCCGCCAGCGGCGCCCCGCCGCCGGCGCGCCTGCACGCCGGCGTGCTCATCTGCGCGGCCGACCACGGCCACACGCAGCACGGCACGAGCCTGTTCGGCAGCGAGGTCTCCGCCCAGGTCGCGGCCGCCGCCGCGCGTGGCGAGACCGCCGCCGGCGTGCTCGCCCGCGACGGCGGCCACACCCTGCTCGTCGCCGATCTCGGGCTGCGCGGGCCCACGCCGCCGGGCCTGGATGATCGCAAGGTGGCCGCCGGCAGCGCCGACATGACGAGCGGACGGGGTCTCACCGCGGCCGAGCTCGGCGCCGCGCTCGACGCCGGCCGGGCGCTAGCGGCGCAACTGCACGACGGCGGCGCCGACTGCCTCGTCCTCGGCGAGATCGGGATCGGCAACACCGCGACGACGGCCGCGCTCGCGTCGCTGCTGACCGGCGCGCCGGCGAGCGTCACCGTCGGCCGCGGCAGCGGCCTGGACGCCCCCGGCCTGGAGCGCAAGCGCGCGCTCGTCGACGCCACCGCCGCGCGCCACGCCGACACCGCCGGCGATGCGCGCGCGATGCTCGCCGCCACCGGCGGCCTGGAGCTCGCCGCGCTTGCCGGCGCCGTGCTCGAGGCCTGGCAGCGACGCCTGCCGGTGCTGCTCGACGGCTACGCGACGGCCGCCGCCGCGCTCGCCGCGACCCGGATCGAGCCGGCTGCCGGCGCCGGCCTGTTCGCCAGCCACCTGTCGGCCGAGCCCGGCCACGCGCTCGTCCTCACCGAGCTCGGCCTCGAGCCGCTGCTCGACCTGCGCCTGCGCCTCGGCGAGGCGTCCGGGGCGCTCATGGCGCTGCCGATCGTGGAGCACGCCGGCCTATTGCACGAGCGGATGGCGACGTTCGCCGAGGCCGGCGTCGACGAGCCGGCGTGAGCAGCCCGCCCGCGCCATGAACGCGCTCGACGAGGCCCGCGCCGCCGTCGGCCTGCTGACGATCGTCCCGGTCGGACGGCACGAGCTGCCCGAGGAGGCGTCGAGCGGTGCCGCGGCCTGGTTTCCGCTCGTCGGCGGGGTCATCGGCGTCGTCGCGGCGGCCGCCTACGCGCTCGGCGAGACGCTGCTCGGCGGCTTCTACGGTGCCGCCCTGGCGCTCACCACGGCGGCGATCGTCACCGGCGCCCTTCACCCCGACGGCCTCGCCGACATGGCCGACGGGCTCGGCGTGCGCGGAGATCCGGCCCGCCGCCTCGCCGTCATGCGCGACTCCGCGATCGGCACCTACGGCACGCT
>JBBSQG010000309.1:0-4309 GCA_038258125.1 Solirubrobacterales bacterium | reverse complement strand
CGGCACCGGGTTGGCCGACCGCGTCGTGGTCGGCGGCGGCGGCGGCGGCCAGGGCGGATTCTTAGGTGGTGCGGGTGGCTCGGGAGGCGGCGCCAGCGGCGGTGGCGGCGGTAGCGGCAGTGACGGCAACAGCGGCGGCCAGGGTGGCACGCAGGTGGCGGGCGGCGGGGGCGCTGGCGGGGGCGCATCGGGCGGGATCGGCACGGGTGGGGTTGGAGCGGCCGGCGCCGTTACCGACGACGGTGGCGGCGGCGGTGGCGGTGGCGGTGGCTGGTATGGCGGCGGCGGCGGCAGCGCCGGCTTCGACGGTGGTGGTGGTGGCGGCGGCAGCGGGTACGGCCCGACCGGTGTCGGCTTCGATTCCGGGGTGCAGTCCGGTGATGGCCTCGTGGTCATCTCCTACACCGAGAACGAGCCGCCGGTCGCGGTCGCGGACTCCTACGACGTGGTCGGCGGCGCGACCTTGTCGGTCCCGGCCGGAGGCGTGCTCACCAACGACAGCGACGCCGACAACGACGTCTTGACGGCCGACCTCGTGAGCACGACGAGCGCAGGCAGCCTCGCCCTCGACGCCGACGGCTCGTTCAGCTACACGCCTGGCGAGGACACGATCGGCACGGACTCCTTCACCTATCGCGCCTATGACGGCACCGAGTACTCCAATACCGTGACGGTCACGATCACCGTGCAGGCCGGCTGCGACGGACGCCCGGCGACGATCGTCGGCACGAGCGGCAAGGACAAGCTGCGCGGCGGCAGCGGCGACGACGTCATCGTCGGCCTCGGCGGCAACGACACGATCGACTCCGGATCGGGCCGGGACATCGTCTGTGGTGGCGCCGGCAACGACACGATCAGCACCGGATCAGGCAACGACACCGCGCTGGGCGGCAGCGGCAATGACAACATCCGCAGCGGGTCGGGCAACGACACCCTCCACGGCGACGCCGGCAACGACAGCCTCGACGGCGGCGGCGACGACGACGACCTGTTCGGCGACGCCGGCATCGACGAGCTCTTCGGCGGCGGCGACGAGGACGCGCTCGACGGCGGCGCCGACGGCCCCGACACGTGTAACGGCGAGGGCGGCACGGACACCGCGACCGGCTGCGAGATCACCACCCGAATCCCCTAGCGCACATCACTGCGCGGCAGCGCACGCCCGCGCGCATCCGCGTCGAACGCGCATTTCGGGTCCTCACCCCCCGAAACGCGCAACGGTGGGCGGTGTGCGGGCCGCCGTCACCGGGCGGCCTGCGCATTGCGGGGGCTCAGAGCCCGAAATGCGCAGGGGGGTGGGCCCCGCGTCGCCCCGCGGAGATCCTCGCCGTCGCCGCCGCCCTCAGCCGAAGCCGATGACGCTGCGGATGCCGTCCTGGTCGTGCATGAGATCGAAGCCGCGGTTGACCTCGTCGAGGGTGATCCGGTGTGACAGGAAGGCATCGACGTCGATGTCGCCGTCGAGGTAGCGCTGGACGAGCTGGGGCACCTGGTCGCGGCCCTTGACGCCGCCGAACGACGAGCCCGCGATGCGGCGGCCGGTGATCAGGTAGCGCGGGATCACGTCGAGTGTCTCGCCCTTGCCCGCGACGCCGCACATCGTCGCCAGGCCCCAGCCCATCCGCGCCGACTCGACCGCCTGGCGCATGACCGCGACGAGGCCGGTCGCCTCGATCGTGTAGTCCGCGCCGAAGCCACCCGTCAGCTCGAGGATCGCGTCCACCGTGTCCGGGCCGCCGAGCATCACGTCGGTCGCGCCCTGGTGGCGGGCCATCTCCAGGCGCTCGTCGGAGAGGTCGACGCAGACGATCCGCTCCGCGCCCTGCAGGCGACAGCCGGCCACGGCGCCGAGCCCGACCATGCCGGCACCGAAGACGACGCACGTCGAGCCGGGCTCGACCTTCGCCGTGTACATCGCCGCGCCGAGGCCGGTCGACAGGCCGCAGGCGAACAGGCAGGCCCGGTCCAGCGGCGCCTCGGGCGAGACCTTCGCCAGCGCGATCTCCGGCATGACCGTGTACTCCGCGAACGTCGATGTCCCCATGAAATGGCGCACCGGCTCGCCATCGCGCGAGAGACGAGTGGTGCCATCGGGTAGGTAGCCCCGGCCTTGCTGATCGCGGATCGCCAGGCAGACGTTCGTCTTCGGGCTCAGGCAGTGGGCGCACTCGCGGCACTGGGGGGAGAAGAGCGTCACGACGTGGTCGCCGACCTGCAGCGATCCGACGTCCGGCCCGACCGCCTCGACGACGCCCGCCCCCTCGTGGCCGAGCACCGTCGGGGCGTAGCCCGAGGGGTCGACGCCGGAGGCGGTGTACATGTCGGTGTGGCAGACGCCACACGCCACGAGGCGCACGAGCACCTCGCCGGCCTTCGGCTCGGCCAGGTCGAGCTCCTGCACGACGAGCGGCTGACCGAACTGCTCGAGAACCGCGGCACGCATGCGCATGGGCGGCAATTTATAGGGTGTCGGCGTGGGGCTGGTATCGACCACCGAGCCACTGCGCACCGAGCTCGCCGCGGCGCTGCCCGAGCGGCCTTTCGCGCTGCGCTTCTGGGACGGCAGCACGCTGCCGCCGACGACGGGTGACGGCGGTCCCACCTTCAGCGCCCGCTCGCCGCGCGCAATCGCCCACGCGCTGCTCGCGCCGGGCCAGCTCGGCCTCAGCCGCGCGTACGTCACGGGCGAGCTCGAGGCCGACGACCTCGACGCCGTGCTCGATCTGCTGCGCGCCTGGAGCCCACCACCGATCGACCGCCCGACCCAGCGCCGGCTGCTGCTCGCCGCCGTCCGCGCCGTCGGCATCACGCGCCCGCCGCGCCCGCCGGCGGTCGAGCTGCGCCCGCGCGGCAAGCGCCACAGCCTCGCCCGCGACGCGCGCGCCGTGCGCCATCACTACGACGTCGCCAACGAGTTCTTCGCGCTGTTCCTCGATGCCTCGATGACGTACTCGTGCGCGATCTTCGACGACCCGTCGCGCGACGACGAGACGCTGGAGTCCGCCCAGGAGCGCAAGCTGGAGACGATCTGCCACAAGCTCGCGCTGCACGCCGGCGAGCGCGTGCTCGACGTCGGCTGCGGCTGGGGCAGCTTCGCGATCCATGCCGCCGCCCGCCACGGCGTGCACGTCACCGCGATCACGCTGTCGCCGCCCCAGGCGGCGCTGGCGCGCGAGCGAGCCGCGGCGGCCGGCGTCGCCGACCGCGTCGAGATCCGGGTCGCCGACTACCGCGACCTGCGCGGCCAGCGCTTCGATGCGATCGCCTCGATCGGGATGGTCGAGCATGTCGGGGCCGCGCAGTTGGACACCTACGCGACAACGCTCGCCGGCCTGCTCGATCCTGGCGGGCGGTTGCTGAACCACGGCATCGCCCGGCTGCGTGCCGACGCCGCCGAGGCTGGTGCGTTCTCCGAGCGCTACGTGTTCCCGGACGCCGCGCCGATGCAGCTGTCTCGCGTGCAGCTCGCGCTGGAGCGCGCGGGCTTGGTCACCGAGCACGTCGAGGGCTACGCCGCGCACTACGCGCGCACGCTGCAGCACTGGGTCCAGCGGCTGGACGCCAACGCGGCGGAGGCGGAACGGCTGGCCGGTGCCGAGCGGATGCGCGTGTGGCGGCTGTACCTGCGCGCGGCGCGCAGCGGCTTTCAGACCGGATTCACCTCGATCTACCAGGCGCGCTGCCGGCGGGCGTGAGCGGCGGGCGCGCGCAGCCACCGGTGTGGCGAACAACCCTCGGCGGGCGAGGCTGATTCGACACACCGTCGCGGCCGGGCGGCTCAGCCGCCGAGCTGCCCGGGCCGCGCCTGAACGATCTCCACGTGGCGCTGGCCGCCGGCGAGCGGCCGGCGCCAGGGCCCGTCGTCGACGATCTCCCCGCCGCGGTCGAGCAGCAGCGCGGCGAGGCAGCGGGCTTCCTCCAGCGACTGGGGCGGCGAGCGGTAGCCGCGCGCGGGGCGGCCGGTCAGGGGCCCGCTCACGCGGTCCTCGACGACGACGTGGTAGAGCGGGCCGAGCGTCAGCTCCAGCTGCTCACCGCCCGGGTCGCCGAGGTCCATGCACCAACGCTAGACGCTGGCGCATGAACGGGCGAGCGCGGGTCAGGCGGCGGCGGGCGTCTCCGTAGCCTTCGCCGCGATCAGCTTGGCCTGCTGGCGCTCGGGCGTGATCCGCACGACGTTGTTCGCGATCCCCACCTTCTCCATCGACCAGATGAGCATCGCCGAGATGTCGACCTCGTACTTGCCCAGACCCTGGCGCGCGGAGCGCGGGAAGGCGTGGTGGTTGTGGTGCCAGGACTCGCCGAACGT
>JBBSQG010000308.1:0-4311 GCA_038258125.1 Solirubrobacterales bacterium | reverse complement strand
GCGCGCGCCCGCCGCCTGATCGACGTCGTCGAGCCGTCCAGCGCCGCCGAGCGTCACCTCGACTGGGTCACGGGTGGACGCCGCCACGCGCGGGCGGGGCTCTACGGCCCGGCGCTGGCCGGGGGCGCCGTCGATCGCGGCGCGATCGCCCGCAGCATCGCCGAGGCGACGGACGCGGGGTCCGGCCGCTGCGTCGCCGCCGCGTTCATGCGGCTGGACCAGGGCTCATGGCTGCAGGACGACATCCTGCCCAAGGCCGACCGCGCGGGCATGCTCGTGTCGCTGGAGCTGCGTACGCCGTACCTGCATCGCGAGCTGGCGGAGTTCGCGGCGACGGTCGCGCCGGAGGTGCATCTTGCCGGGGGTGGCAAGCGGCTGCTGCGGCGCGTGCTCGACGAGGTCGCTCCGGAGCTGGCGCAGCGCCGCAAACGGCCCTTCGCCGTGCCCCTGGCGCAATGGCTGCGCGGCCCGCTGCGACCGCTGCTCGACGAGCACACGAGCAGCTCCAGCGTGTATCGCGAAGGGCTGTTCGATCGCGAGCAGGTACGAAGGCTCGGCGCCCGGCACGTCAGCGGTGCCGCGGACGAGAGCGCCGTCCTGTGGCCGCTGCTGACGCTCGGGCTGTGGCTGGACGGACGGCGCGCGGCGTGAGCGCGGTCCCGCGCGTCCTGCTGCTGACGCCCGACTACCCGCCCGTGCGCGGCGGCATCCAGTATCTGCTCGGCGGCATCGTGCGCCATGCCACGCGTGTGCACTTCGCAGTCGTGACGTTCGGGGAGCGCGAAGGCGTCGTCGACGAGGACGGCGTGCGGACGCGCCGCGTGCGCATCCGTGGACCGCGAGGCGCGTCGATCGCACGGCTCAACGCCGCCGGCCTGGCGGAGATCCGCCGCTGGCGTCCCGACGTCGTGCTGAGCGGCCACATCGTGGCGGCTCCCGCCGCGCGCGTCGGCGGCGTGCCGTTCGTCCAGTACCTCTATGCCGACGAGATGGTGCGGCGGCCGCGGCTGGCGGCCTTCGCGGTGCGCCACGCCGTCATCAGCATCGTGCTCGGCGAGCATGGCGCAGCGCTTGTGCGCGGGGCCGGCGCCGCGCCCGCCAGGATCCGCATCATCGCGCCGGGCGTCGACCTTCCCGCCGCGCCGGCGACCACGCCGCGTGACCGCGCGCCGCTGATCGTCAACGTCGCGCGCCTGGAGGATCGCTACAAGGGCTTCGAGGTGCTCGTCCGGGCGCTGCCGCTCATCCGCAGCCAGGTGCCGGAGGCGACGCTGACGCTCGTCGGCGACGGGCGACTACGCGCGTCGCTGGAGGCGGTGGCGCGAGCCAACGGCTGCGGCGACGCGTTGCGCTGCGTGGGTGGCGTCTGCGACGCCGAGCGTGACGCGCTGCTCGGCGCCGCGACCGTGTTCGCGATGCCCAGCCGCGTGCCGCGCGGGTCGGGCGGCGAAGGGTTCGGCATCGTCTACCTCGAAGCCGGCGCCCATGGCACCCCCGTCGTGGCAGGCAAGGCCGGTGGCGCGATGGACGCGGTCTCCGACGGGCAGACCGGCCTGCTCGTGGACCCCGAGGATCACGTCGCGGTGGCCGAGGCGATCTCGTCGTTGCTGCTCGACCGCGAGGAAGCGACCCGGCTCGGTCAGGGCGGTCGCGCGCGAGCGGAGCGATGCGCGTGGCCGGTCGTCGTGGGGGAGGTCGAGGACGTGCTGCTGGAGGCGATCGGCCGATGAGGATCCTTCTGGTCGAGTTCACGAGTGCCATCAGCGGCGCGGAGCGCTCCCTGTTGGAGCTGCTGGTGGGGCTCCGCGAGGAGCACGAGCTGTTCCTCGCCTGCCCTGCGGGCGCGCTGGCCGACCGCGCTCGCGGGCTTGGCGCCGAGGTGCTGGCGATCCCTGCCAGCCAGCTGACGTTTCGCCTGGACCCACGCCATACGCCGGCCGGGATCACGGCCATGATCCGTGCGTCACGCAGCCTGCGAGGCGTCGTCCGCAGCGTCGACCCAGCGATCGTGCATGCCAACTCGATCCGGGCCGGCATGCTCGCGATCCCCGCGGCACGCCGCCGAGCACCGGTCGTGGTCCACTGCCGCGACGAGCTGCCCCGCGGCCCGGCCGGCGCGGCGGTGCGGATCGGCGTGCTTGCCGGTGCCGACCGCGTCGTGGCGATCTCGCGGTACGTCGCGACGAGCTTTGCCGGCGGCGGCTGGACGGGCCGGAGGGTGAGCGTGGTGGACAACGCCGTCGACCTGGGCCGCTTCGACCGCTCGGCGCTGCCGGTCGCCGCCTGTCGTGCCGAGCTGGCCCCACGCACCGGCCTGGTGCTGAGCGTGATCGCGCAGATCACGCCCTGGAAGGGACAGGACCTGGCGATACGGACGCTGGCGGAGCTGCGCGGCCGCGGTCACGACGTCCACTTGCTCGTGGTCGGCGAAGCGAAGTTCGTCGGGCCCGCGACGCGCCATGACAATCGCGCCTTCGAGCGCGACCTGCACGCGCTGGTGGCGAGGCTCGAGCTGGGTGATCACGTCAGCTTCGTCGGCGAACGCTCCGATCCCGAGCGTGTCCTCGCCGCCACCGACGTGCTGCTCGTTCCCTCGACCGTGGAGCCCTTCGGGCGGACGATCATCGAGGCGATGGCGATGGGGGTACCGGTCGCGGCCACGAACGCCGGCGGGCCGCCCGAGATCATGGGCGACGGGCTCGGCGGCGAGCTCGTGGACGGACGCGATCCGGCCACGTGGGCGGATGTCGTCGAGGTGCTGGCGGAGCGGTCCGCGGCTGATCGTGATGCCGCGCGGTCGGCGGCGGCGCAGCGATTCTCGCGCGAGCGGCACACCGCCGCGATGCTGGCGATCTACGCGGGCGAGGTCGCGCGCCGGAGGAGTCGTGCCGCGACCGCCGGTCGCTGACCTGGCATACCCAAGCTCAGCTGGGGGCCTCGAGCTCAAACCGCGCGTTGCCGTGCGCCGAGAGCATCGGCACGCCGGCGCTCGCGAGCTCGTAGGCGGCGGGCGTGTACCAGTGATCGGAGACGAACTTGCGCCGCCCGCCGGGCTCGACCGCCCACGCGCCGCGCGTCCAGCCGGCCGCCGACTCGCGGGCGAGGCCGACCCACCAGCGCAGCTTCTCCTCGTCGCCCATCTTCGAGGCCAGCGCGGTCGCGCGCAGCCCGTCGTCCGACAGCGGCTCGAGCACGATCGTGAAGCTCTCGCGGTTCACGGCCAGGTGCTGGACGTGGTTGGCCGCGATGATCTCGAACGGCTGCTGGCGCAGGGCGATCCGGCGCACGGGCTCGAAGTCGGCGATCGCCGCGGCGACGTCGGCGCCGCGCGCGACGGCGCCCACGAGGTAGTCCGGGAAAAAGCGCTCGACCGACACGTGCAGCTCGTGGGCGGCGGCCCAGCCCGACGCCAGCTCGATGAGCTCATCGCGCGTCGCGTGCAGCGGCAGCGCGAAGTGCATCATCTCGGGATAGAAGAGATTGGGCTGGGGGGCCACCTGCGACCATCGTAGGCGTGCGACTCGCCAAGTTCCTCGCCCACGCCGGCGTCGCCTCCCGACGTGGCGCCGAAACGATCATCGCCGACGGGCGCGTGTCGATCGCCGGCACGATCGTCACCGACCCCGCCCGCGACGTCGGCGTCGACAGCGGCGTCGCGGTCGACGGGAAGTTCCTCGAGGGCCCGGAGGAGCGGATGGTCTTCGTCGTCAACAAGCCCAGCGGCGTGCTGTCGACCGCGGCCGACACACACGGGCGGCGGACCGTTGTCGACCTCGTGCCCTCGCGCGGGGCGCGCCTGTATCCCGTCGGCCGCCTGGACGCCGACAGCACCGGCCTGATCCTCGTCACGAACGACGGCGACCTCGCCCAGCGACTGACGCATCCCTCCTTCGAGGTCCCGCGCACCTATCGCGCGACCGTCCGGCCGACCCCGGTTCCCGAGCACGCGCTGCGCGCCCTGCGCGAGGGCGTCGAGCTCGACGACGGCCGAACCGCGCCCGCCAAGGTCCGCCAGCTCAAGCCCGGCGTGCTCGAGCTGACGATCCACGAGGGCCGCAACCATCAGGTCAAGCGGATGTGCGAGGCCATCGGCCACCGCGTCAGCACGCTGCAGCGCATCCGCTTCGGGCCGCTGCGCCTCGACGACCTGCCCGAGGGCGCCCACCGGCGCCTGCGCGCGGCCGAGGTCGAGACGCTGCGACGCAAGCCGAGCGGGTAGGGTCGCCGCCGTGCGGCTCTTCGCCCTGCGCGGGGCCTCGTCGGTCGACCGCAATGACGCCCAGGCGATCCTCGGCTCGACGGAGTGGCTTC
>JBBSQG010000307.1:0-4313 GCA_038258125.1 Solirubrobacterales bacterium | reverse complement strand
GCTCGATCTTCGGGAAGGCAAGGGTGGCCAGCCACTCCTTGTCCTCCATGAGCTCCTTGCAGGTGGAGCCCTTGGCCCACTCCTCGGTCTGCAGCAGCGCCGTGTGGAACGGGATCAGGGTCTTCAGTCCCTCGATCTCGTACTCACCCAGCGCGCGGAGCATGCGGGCGGTGGCCTGCTCGCGGTCGGCGTCCCAGACGATCAGCTTGGCGATCATCGGGTCGTACATCGGCGAGACCTCGCTGCCCGCCCGCACGCCGGAGTCGACCCGCACGCCGGGGCCGCTGGGCTCGACGTAGGTGCCGATCCGCCCCGGCGCGGGGGCGAACCTCTTCGACGCGTCCTCGGCATTGATGCGGCACTCGATCGCGTGGCCGCGCAGGACGACGTCGTCCTGGGAGCACGGCAGCGCCGCGCCGGCCGCGACACGGATGCCGGTCTTGACGATGTCGATCCCGGTCGTCATCTCGGTCACGCAGTGCTCGACCTGAACGCGGGTGTTCATCTCCAGGAAGAAGTACTCCGGCGGCTGCGATCCATCGCCCATGTCGAGCAGGCCCTCGACGGTGCCGGCACCGCGATAGTCGACGGCCTGCGCCGCCTCGACGGCGATCGTCCCGATCCGCTCGCGCAGCGCCGCGTCGACGATCCACTGCGGCGCCGGCGCCTCCTCGATGAGCTTCTGATGGCGGCGCTGGATCGAGCAGTCGCGCTCGCCGAGGTGGATCGTGTTGCCGTGCGAGTCGGCGAGCACCTGGACCTCGACGTGGCGCGGGTCGGGCAGGTAGCGCTCGAGGTAGACGGTGGCGTCGGAGAAGAACCTCTCGCCCTCGCGGGCGGCGCCCTCGAAGGCGGCCTGGAGCTCCTCGGGCGTCAGGGCGACGCGGAAGCCCTTGCCGCCGCCGCCCCCGACCGCCTTGACCGCGACGGGGTAGCCGATCTGCTCGTCGGCGATCCTCGCGGCATCTTCGAGCGTCGCGACGGCCTCGACGGTGCCCGGCACGATCGGCACGCCGGCCGCCTGCATCAGCTCGCGGGCGCGGGTCTTTGAGCCCATCGCTTCGATCGCGCTGGCGGGCGGCCCGATGAAGACGACGCCGGCCTGCTCGCAGGCGCGCGCGAAGGCGGCGTTCTCGGCGAGGAAGCCATAACCGGGGTGCACCGCCTCGGCGCCGGACTCGCCCACGACCTCGAGGATCCGCTCGACGTTCAGGTAGCTCTTGGCGGCCTCGGCCGGCCCGATCAGGTACGCCTCGCCGGCCCGCGCGCCGTGCGGCGCGTCGCGGTCGAGCTCGGAGTAGACGGCGACGGAGGCGACCCCAAGCTCGTCGAGCGCACGGATGATGCGGACCGCGATCTCGCCGCGGTTGGCGATGAGGACTTTGGAGAACATGCGTGGGCAGCAGCTCAAGTGCTGCAAGCTCGCTTCCAATTGAGGATACGCGCGTGCTGCGGCTCTCTAACGGCCCCACGGCACATCGTCGCCGTGGCCGGTCGCGTCGAGCAACGACGCGCGCGCCCATGCGGAGCGGCGGGCGCGCGGCGGCGTGGCCGGCGGCGGCGCGGTGTCGCGCATGAACTGCTCCAGCGCGGCGACGACCGCCGCGGCCTCCTGCGGCGAGGCAGCGACGGGGTCGTCGATGCGCAGCTGCGGGCGGCGGTTGACGATCAGCAGATCATGCCAGCACCGACGGTGTCGTTGCTCGACTCGTCGATGAGGATGAACGAGCCCGTCGCGCGGTTACGCGCGTAGGGATCGAAGGCCATCGGCTTGGAGGTGCGCAGCCGGACGCGGCCGATGTCGTTGAGGCCGAGCTCGGTGGCGCCGGCGTCGGGGGTCAGCGTGTGCACGTCGACGTGGTCGACGACCTCGTCGACGATCGCCCGCGCGCCGTGCGTGGCGTGCTTGATCGCGTAGCGCGCGCCTGCCCGCAACGGCGCGTCGGCCATCCAGCAGACCGTCGCCTCCAGCTCGCGCTCCAGTCGTGGCGCGCTGGCGGCGTGGCAGATGATGTCGCCGCGCGAGACGTCGAGCTCGTCATCGAGCAGGAGTGTCACCGACATGCCGGCGACGGCCTCCTCCAGCGGCCCGTCGAACGTGTCGATCCCGGCGATCCGCGTCGTGAGGCCCGATGGGAGCACGAGCACCTCGTCGCCCGTGCGCAGCACACCACCGGCGACCTGGCCGGCGTAGCCGCGGTAGTCGGTCCCGTGGTCGCGGATGACCCACTGCACCGGGAAGCGCGCCTCGTCGAGGTTGCGCGCGTCGGCGACTCGCACCGTCTCGAGGTGCTCCAGCAGCGGCGGGCCGCTGTACCAGGGCATGTGCTCGGCGCGGTCGACGACGTTGTCGCCGAGCTTGGCGCTGATCGGGAAGTAGGCGATCTCGCGCAGCCCGCCGAGGCCGCAGGCGAACTCCGAGAACGCGCGCACGATCGCGTCGAAGACCTCCTCGTCGTAGTCGACGAGGTCCATCTTGTTGACGGCGACGGCAAGGTGCGGGATGCCGAGCAGTGAGGAGATATAGGCGTGGCGCTTGGACTGCTCGAGCAGGCCCTTGCGCGCGTCTACGAGGATCACGGCGAGGTCGGCGGTCGAGGCGCCCGTGACCATGTTGCGCGTGTACTGAACGTGGCCCGGCGTGTCGGCGATGATGAACGTGCGCTTGGCGGTTGCGAAGTAGCGGTAGGCGACGTCGATGGTGATGCCCTGCTCGCGCTCGGCGCGCAGGCCGTCGACGAGCAGCGAGAGGTCCACGATCCCGTCCCCGCTGCGGCGCCGGGAGGCCTCCGTGACGTGCTCGAGCTGGTCGGTCAGGACCTGCTTGGAATCGAACAGCAGCCGCCCGATGAGGGTCGACTTGCCGTCGTCGACGGAGCCTGCGGTGGCCAGGCGCAGCAGGTCGGCTGAGGCGAGCGCGGCCATCGCCTAGAAGTACCCCGCGACCTTGCGGTCCTCCATCGCGGCCTCGGTCGCGCGGTCGTCGGCGCGCGTCTCGCCGCGCTCGGTGATCCGCGTCGCGGCGATCTCCGCCACGACGGTGTCGAGGTCGGCGGCCGTCGATCGCACAGCGCCGGTGCAGCTCATGTCGCCGACCGTGCGGTAGCGCACCGAGGCGGTGAACGGGACCTCGCCGTCGAGCAGCTGGACGTGATCGGACGCCGCGTAGAGCATGCCGTCGCGTGCGAAGACCTCGCGCTCGTGGGCGAAGTAGATCGACGGCACCTCGAGCTGCTCGAGCGCGAGGTACTCCCAGACGTCGAGCTCGGTCCAGTTGGAGATCGGGAACACGCGCACGCTCTCGCCGCGGCGGATGCGGCCGTTGTAGATGTTCCAGAGCTCTGGCCGCTGGTTCTTGGGGTCCCAGCCGCCGAAGTCGTCGCGGAAGGTGAAGATCCGCTCCTTCGCGCGGGCGCGCTCCTCGTCGCGGCGCGCGCCGCCGAAGGCCGCGTCGACCGAGTGCTCCCCGATCGCATCCAGCAGCGTCGTCGTCTGCAGCCGGTTGCGCGACGCGCGCGGCCCGGTCTCCTCGGCCACCCGGCCGCGGTCGATCGACTCCTGCACCGAGGCGACGATCAGCCGCTCGTCGAGCTCGGCGACGCGGCGGTCGCGAAACTCGATCACCTCGGGGAAGTTGTGGCCGGTGTCGATGTGCATGACGGGGAACGGGATCGGTGCCGGCGCGAAGGCCCGCTTGGCCAGCCACAGCATCACCGCGGAGTCCTTGCCGCCGGAGAACAACATCACCGGCCGCTCGAACTCGGCGGCCACCTCGCGGATGATGTGGATACCTTCGGCTTCCAGCGATCCCAACTGGGACAGCTGGTACGTCGGGGTGGTCACGATTGCTCCTCTCTGGTAACACCGGGCCCGCTCATCCTTGCAGCGGGCATCCGGTGGCAACTCCGGTTCGGACGATCTCGGTGGGATTTATTGTCGGCCCAGCGCGCGGTAGCTCCAGCCCGCGTCGCGCCAGCGCTGCCGGTCCAGGGCGTTGCGCCCGTCAACGATCCGCCGGTGCGCCACGACGCCGTCCAGTGCGGCCGGGTTCAGCGCGCGGAACTCCGACCACTCTGTCAGGTGTAGGACGATATCGGCCCGCTCGGCCGCGGCGGTGGCGCTGTCGGCGTAGGTCAGCTGCGGGTAGCTGCGCCGGGCGTTGGGGACAGCCTCCGGGTCGTACACCACCACGTGGGCCCCCCGGGACTGCAGTGTCGTGGCGACGTCCAGCGCGGGGGAGTCGCGGACGTCGTCGGAATTGGGTTTGAACGCCGCGCCCCAGACGGCGATCCGGGCGCCGGCGACGGCACCGT
>JBBSQG010000306.1:0-4378 GCA_038258125.1 Solirubrobacterales bacterium | reverse complement strand
GGGTCGCTGCCGCCGCCGGCGGCGAGGTCGGCGGTCTGCGCGCGCGCCGGCGCGACGGCGGGCGTTGGGTCGCGCGTCACCCAGCCGATCCCGGGCGCCCAGTACTCGACCCACGAGTGGGCGTCGATGTCGCGCACGACGTACTCGTCGCGCTCGCTGTTGATGATCCCCGGCGAGAAGCCGGTCGCCACGCGCGCCGGCACGCCGCCCATCCGCAGCAGCAGCACCATCGCGCCCGAGAACTGCTGGCAGTAGCCGGCGCGGTCGCGGAGCAGGAAGTCGGCCAGCGGCGCGCGGCTGGGCGGCGGCTTCTCGTCGTAGCCAAAGCGCGGGTCGGCAAGGTAGCGCTCGACCGCGCGGACGTACGCATACGGGGAGCTTGTCGCGTCACGCAGCCGGCGCGCCAATGCGTAGATGCGTCCGTAGGGCGAGTCCTCCAGCGCCGCGAGCGCTCCGGCGCCGCTGCCCTCCAGCACCGGTTCGCCGGGCTCGTCGAACCAGGGAACGGCGACCGTCGACGGGCGGTCGCCGAGCCGCGTTGGCGGAAGGCGCAGAACGCCGTAGCCGCGCGACAGCGCGCTGTAATCGCTGCCGGCGGCGCGCAGCTGCACGGTCGAGGGCCGCGGCGTGTAGACGAGCGCTCGGTAGGCGTGCCCACGGCGCAGCGGTCTGTCGACGCTCTCATGGATCCCCGGGCCGCTGCTCATCGCCGGACGCGGGCTGTCGAAGATGTCGAGCGTCGTGCCGGCGCCGACGAACTGCGTCGTGCGCAACGCTCGCAGCGTGACGCGGATGCGCTGCAGCCACTGGCGATGAAAGACCGTCCGCTCCAGCCGATCGGGCGCCTGATCGGTGTCCTGCACCCAGCGCATACCGTCGAAGTCGACGAGGTTGACGACCTTCCAGTACGCGCGATGGCGGGCCTGCACCCGCAGCACCTCGCGTCCGTCGCGTGGCCAGTCCAGCGGGCCGTAGTCGTGGTTCCAGCGGTACTGCGTCGTCGCCGACGGGCTCAGCGACTGCGCAAGCCGCTCGTAGTCCAGCAGTGCCCGGTCGCCGTCGAGCGCCGGTGCCGAGACGTAGCCGCCGAGCGCCGCCGCCGCGACGATGGCCGCCGCGAGGCCGGCGCCGCGGCGCTGCACGCGCTCGAGCCACAGAAACGACGCCAGCAGCAGCGCGAACAGCAGCCCGGCGAGAAACGGCAGCCGGATGTCGTGCTGCATCACCGGCATCGTGTAGAGGGCGCCAAGGGCGACGGCGGCGGCGACCGGGTAGCCGAACCCGCCGCCGCGGCGGGGCACGAACGCCAGCAGCGCCGCGAGGCCGGCGAGCACGCAGCCGCCGAGCACGATCACGATCCGCGTCCACTCGTCCAGGCCGCCGTAGGGAGTGCGCACGGTCGAGACAGCGCCGAGCCCCTGGCCGATCCCGGCGGCGAGGTCATCCCAGCCGTCGGGACGCAACAGGCGGGCCGGCACGCCGGCGGCCGCCAGCGCGATCAGCAGCAGGAGGGCTGCGGCCAGTGCGGTGAGCGCGAGCCGGGTCATCGCCGGGCGCTGCCGGCGCGCCACGGCGGTCAGCCCGTAGCCGGCGACCGCCGCCGCCACGACGCAGCCGAGCAGCGCGTCGGGCGTGGCCGGCTCGACCATCTGGGACCACTGCAGGGCCCCCAGCGCGGCGAGTGGCACGAAGCCGATCAGCCGCGCGACATGCGCCGGCAGCAGCGCCGATGCAGCACTCACGCAGGACTCCTCTGCGCGGGCCGCGGCGCCCGGGCGACACGCGTCTGCGGCCCGCTGAGCTCGTAGCCATGGCAGCCGGCGACGGCGAACAGCGCATGGTGGGAGGGCAGCGGCCCGGGCACGACGACGATCCGCGTCGCGCCATGCGCCGGGCCGAGCGCGGCTGGCAGGCGCGCGCGCATGCGCGCGCTGACGAACACGATCGGCCCGCGCCGCTGGGCCAGGCAGGCGAGCGCCGGGCCGCTCGACGCGCCGATCAGGGCCAGCCGGACGTGCAGGTGCGGCCAGCCTGCCAGGGTGCTGTCCAGCTCGACGGGACGCCGGTCGCCCGGCAGCAGGACGTGGCAGCCGCCCTCGCACGCGAACGCGCGCGCCAGCGATGCGGCCGCGCGCACGCTGGCATCCAGCGCCGCCTCGCTCGCACCGCCGCGCGGGTCGAGCACGACGACCGGCCGGCTCTCGCTCGCCGCGGTGAGGAAGCGCTCCTGCGGATCGGCGCCGCGGGCGATCGCCGGCCAGAAGATCCGCGCGGCGGGCGTGCCGTCGCGCAGCGGCCGGATGCCGTCGAGCTGCACCTCGGCGCCGACGGCGGGCCGGCCGCGGCGCGCGATCTGCGTCGCGTCGCCGCCGCCGGGCGCGGCGATCACCGGCTCCACGCGCGGCAGGACGAGCAGCTCGTCGTCGGCGGGCGACGGGCGGGCGCTGACCTCGCGCCTCGCCAGGCCAAGCGGATCGGTGACGATCACCCTCGGCAGCGCGAGCACGCGCCGCCCGCGGCGCCCGAAGCGCGCCTCGATCTGCAGCCTCCCACCCCGCGTGCCGGTGCGCAGCATCGCCGGTGCCGGCAGCAGGGGGTCCGCGATCCGGGCCGGCGGCAGGCCGAACCGGCCGGCGCGCACCTCGATGAGGATCGTGACCGGCTCGTCCTCCGTCACGTGCCTAGCGCCGAGCGTGCGGCGCACCCGCACGCCGCGCGCGCCGAGCCCGACCCAGGCCGCGCTGCCGGCGGCGATCAGCGCGAGCGTCGCGGCGGGCACCCACAGCGGCTCGGCGTCGACGAGCGCCGCGGTGAGCCCGAACACGAGCGCCAGCAGACCGGTGCCCAGCGCTCGGCGCATGGTTACAGCGCCGGTGTCGCGGCCACCGCGTCGGCGACGACGCGCTCGCCGGTCGTCTCGTAGGCGTCCGGCGCCAGCACGATCCGGTGGGCGAGCACGGACCCGCTCATCTGCTGGACATCGTCGGGGATCGCGTGATCGCGGCCGGCCAGCAGCGCCCGGGCCTTGGCGGCGCGCAGCAGCAGCAGGCCGGCCCGCGGGCTCGCGCCGAGCTCGACGCGCGGGTCGCTGCGGGTGTGCTGCAACAGCGCGACGATGTAGCGCCGCAGCGGCTCTGACGCACGCACGCGGATCGTGGCGTCCTGGGCGGCGAGCACGTCGGCCGCGCTGGCGACCGGCTCAAGCTGCGCGACGCGGTCGCCCGACTCGTGCGCAGCGAGCATGCCGGCCTCGCCGGCCGCGTCGGGATAGCCGAGCGAGAGGCGCACCATGAAGCGGTCGACCTGCGCCTCGGGCAGCGGATAGGTGCCCTCGTACTCGATCGGGTTCTGCGTCGCCAGCACGAGGAATGGGCGCGCAAGCTCGTGCGTGTGCACGTCGACGGTGACGCGCCGCTCCTGCATGCACTCAAGCAGGCCCGACTGCGTCTTCGGCGAGGCACGGTTGATCTCGTCGACGAGCACGACGTTGGCGAAGATCGGGCCGGGCCGGAACTCGAAGCGGCTCTCGCGCTGATTGAACACGTTCGTGCCGACGACGTCGGCGGGGAGCAGGTCGGCGGTGCACTGGATGCGGGCGACCTCGAGATCCAGCGAGCGGGCGAGCGCGCGGGCGAGCGTCGTCTTGCCGACGCCCGGCAGGTCCTCGATCAGCGCGTGGCCCTCGGCGAGCACCGCGACGATCAGATGCGCGATGACATCCGGGCGGGCCTCGGCCGCCTGCGCGACGTTCGCGGCGACCCGCCGGGCCAGCGCGCCGGCCGCCTCGACCTCCGCATCCGTCAGCCGCCGTGCGCTGTCCGTGCGATCCATCGTGCGCTGCATCGTCGCATCCGCGGGTCGGTGGCGCGACGGTTTGTGGTGTGAGAGCGGCGTGAGAGCGCCCACGCGGAGCCGTGCCGGCACGCGACACTGGCCGCAGCGGCCCGCCGGATGTCCCCTGACTTTCCGTTCGGCCACGCGTTGCCGATAGACAGTGCATGAAAGCGGTCCCCCTCACAGGCGCAACCCCGGCCCTCGCTCCGCCTCGCGCGGCGCTGCGGCGCATGCCCGACGAGCGGATCGCGCGCTGGGCCGCGCGCGGCAGCGAGGCGGCGTTCGCGGTGATCTTCGAACGCCACCACCAGGCGCTGTACCGCTACTGCCAGACGATCGTCGGCAACGGCCACGACGCCTCCGATGCCCTCCAGAACACGATGCTCAAGGCGTTTCGCGCGCTGCCGGGAGAGACGCGCGAGGTAGCGCTGCGGCCCTGGCTGTACCGGATCGCCCACAACGAGTCGATCTCGCTGCTGCGCGCGCAGCGGCCGGAGGCCGGCCTGGAGGCGGCGGCGAACGTCGGCGACCCGCGCGTCCAGGG
>JBBSQG010000305.1:0-4405 GCA_038258125.1 Solirubrobacterales bacterium | reverse complement strand
GATCCCGCCATCCCGCTCGGCATCGCCGCCCGCGCCGGCGAGCCGATTGTCGTCCTGCTCGGCGAGCACGAGTTCGCGCTCGACGCGTGACGCCCGGCGACGGCAGCGCGCCGCCGCCATCACCACCGGATCTACGCCATCGGCAGATCGGCCGGCGAAGCGCCGACGACCGCCTTGGAATCCTCGCTACGGATGAGCAGCAGGGTCGTGATGATCCCGACGATCGCGAACCCGGCGCCGACCATGAACGCGAGCTGGAAGCCCTCGGTCAGCGCGTTGGGCACCGCAGCGGCCGCGCCCTGCGCGCCGGCGATCAGATCGTCGGTCTTGGAGCTCGCGATCGACCCGAGGACCGCCAGGCCAAGCGCGCCACCGACCTGCTGGGAGGTGTTGATGAGCCCCGAGGCAAGGCCTGACTCGTCCTGCGAGACGCCCGTCATCGCGCCGATCGTGACGGGCACGAAGGCGAAGCCGAGCCCGACGGCGGCAATCACCATCGGCCCGAGCAGGTCGGACAGGTACGAGCCGCTGACCGGCACCTGGCCGAACCACAGCAGGGCGATCGTCACGAGCCCCATGCCGGTGATCAGGACCGGCTTGAAGCCGAACTTCGTCACCAGCACCGAGGCCATGCCGGCGGAGACGATGATCGCGATGGCCAGCGGTAGGTACGACAGCCCGGCCTTCAGCGCGCTGTAGCCCAGCACCTCCTGCATGTAGCGCGAGAGGAAGAAGAACATCGCAAACAGCGAGGCGCCGACGAGCAGCCCGACGAGGTTCGAGCCGGTGATCGTCCGGATGCGGAAGATCTTGAACGGCACCAGCGGCTCGCGCGAGCGCTGCTCGAGGACCACGAACGCGGCGATCAGCGCGAACGAGATGGCGAGCAGCGACAGCGTCTTCGTCGAGCCCCAGCCCGCGCTGACCGCGTCGACGAGCGCGTAGACGAGCAGCGACAGGCCGGCCGTGATCGTCACCGCGCCGACGGCGTCGAAGTGGCGCGTGCCGCCTTCGCGGCGGCTCTCGACGAGCAGTCGCGGCGCCAGGATCGCCGCGATGATGCCAATCGGCACGTTGACCCACAGCACCCATTCCCAGCCCGCGTACTCGGTCAGCACGCCGCCGAGCAGCACGCCGGCTGCGCCGCCCGAACCGGACACCGCGCCCCAGATGCCCAGCGCGAAGTTGCGCTCCTTGCCCTGGGCGAACATGTTCGTGACCATCGACAGTGCCGAAGGTGCCAGCAACGCGGCGCCCAGACCCTGCAATGCGCGCGCTGCGATCAGCTGCTCCTCGGTCGTCGAGAGACCGCCGAGCAGCGATGCGACCGAGAACAGGCCGAGGCCGCCCATGAACAGCCGCCGCCGCCCGAGCAGGTCGGCCATCCGCCCGCCGAGCAGCAGAAAACCCCCGAACGTCAGGGCATAGGCGTTCGGAATCCAGGTCAGGTTCTCCGGCGAGAACTTCAGGTCCCGGCCGATCGAGGGTATGGCGACGTTGACGATCGCGGCGTCGAGGACGATCACGAACTGCGTCGTGGCCAGCAGGGCGAGGGCAAACAACTTGCGCCGCTGGGCGGCCTCGGCATCGGTCATCGGTGGTGCTCCCGGAGTAAGCGCGTTAACATGAAGGACGGTTCCGCTTTGATGCGGGCCAGATTACGGAAGCACGGTTCCGCTTGTCAACCATCGCTCACAGACCGCAGAGGGCAGACGCCCGTCGCAACCGCGAGAAGCTCGTCGCGGCCGCGGCCGCTGCGTTCGCCGAGAGCGGGCTCGACGCCCAGGTGGAGGACATCGCCCGTCGTGCCCACGTCGGGGTCGGGACGCTGTATCGCCATTTCCCGACGAAGGAGGCGCTCGTCGTGGCGCTCGCCGAGCAGCACTTCGAGCGCATCGCCGACACGGTCGAGGCAGCGCTCGCCGATCCCGGTGACGAGTGGGACGTCTTCGCGGCGGCGATCTGGCGGGTCGCCACCGCCGCGGCCGCAGACGTCGCCTGGTGCGAGATCATCGGCGGCCATCCGAGCGCGGTGCAGGCCGCTTCGCGCGGTCAGCAGCGCCTGGCGAGCGCCGTCGGCACCCACATCGCGCGCGCCCAGGGGGCCGGTGTCATGCGCGCCGACGCCACCGTCGAGGACATCAAGACGATCATGTGCGGCTTCGGCCATGTCGCCGCGGCGCAGCGGGCGGGCGCGGAGCTGGACTGGACCCGCTATCTGGCGATCGCGCTCGACGGGTTGCGCACACGGTGACGTGGTCGCAACGACTGCTCTCCGGCTTCTTCGGCGCGGCGGGCCTGCTGCACTTCCTGCGCCCGCAGACCTACGAGCAGATCGTCCCCGACTACCTGCCCGCCCACCACGCGCTCGTGCTGGCCAGCGGGGGCGCCGAGATCGCGGGCGCGCTGGCAGTCGTTCCCGGTCGCACGCGGCGACTGGCCGGCATCTGGCTGACAGCTCTGCTCGTGGCCGTCTTCCCCGCCAACCTGCACATGGCGCTGCATCCCGACCGCTACCCCAACCTGCCGCCGGCCCTACTGTGGCTGCGGCTGGCGCTGCAACCGCTCGCGATCTGGTGGGCGCTGCGGACAACGCGCCCGGCTCGCGACGCGGCGGCGGCGGCGGCGGCGCGGCGAAACCGGGCTTCGACGAATCACGCACAAACTTAACGGTCGCCTGAGCCTTGCCTTAGCCGGTGTTGATGTCCCCGCTGCACAATGCTCCACAGGTTCCTACTTCGCCGGCTGGAGACCCCTCCCCCATCCAGTCCGGCAGCTTCGCCCCGAATACGGGGTGATAGGGATGGAACCGCGAGTCGCGCTCCCGATACCTGACGCGACCGCAGACCGCGAGGGTTGTGGGGCGGCGGACCGATGCCGCCGCCCCCGCCCCGCGCTTTTGTCCTCCCTCCCCCTCTGGACGAAGGCGCGCTCGGCGGGGCTGGCATCTTCGGCGGTCACTGACATTGCCCCGATTTCGCCGGTCGCGCCGTTCGGTCGTTCTGCGAGCCCGCCAACGGCGCGGCGAACTGCCCCGCCCACGAGAACGGCCGCGCCCATGGCCAGGCGCGGCCGTCGTAGTTCGGGGGAGGCGGCGCGGGCAGGGGGGCGGGGCCCGCGCCCCCGCTGCTACGCGCTGATCGGCTCAGTGCGAGCAGGCTCGAGTGCGATGTCGAGCACCTCGTCGATCGTCATGACGGGGTGGAACTCCATCGCGTCGCGCACATCTGCGGGAACGTCATCCAGGTCGGCGCGGTTGCGCTCAGGCAGGATCACGGTGGTCAGACCCGCGGCGTGCGCGGCAAGCACCTTCTGCTTCAGGCCGCCGATCGGCAGCACGCGGCCCTGCAGCGTCACCTCGCCGGTCATGCCGACGGTGTGGCGAACCGGCCGTCCGGTGAGCAGCGACGCAAGCGCCGTCGTCATCGTGACGCCCGCGCTGGGGCCATCCTTGGGGATCGCGCCCGCCGGCACGTGGACATGGAACTCGCGCTTGTCAAACGCGTCCTCGTCGATGCCGAGATGCTCGGCATGCGCGCGGACGTACGTGAGCGCGATCCGGGCGGACTCCTTCATGACGTCGCCGAGCTGGCCGGTCAGGGTCAGGTTGCCGCCCTTGCCGGTCATCCCGTTGGCCTCGACGAACAGCACGTCGCCGCCGACACCGGTCACCGCAAGGCCCGTCGCCACGCCCGGTACCGCCGTACGCGCCGCAGCTTCCTGGAAGACCTTCTGGCGGCCGAGTGCGTCGCGCACCGCGTCGACGTCGACCGTCACGGGCGCCACAGAGTCGTCCTTGGCGATCCGGGTCGCGGTCTTGCGCAACAGCGTGCCGAGCTCTCGCTCGAGCTGACGGACGCCGGCCTCGCGGGTGTACTCGGCGACGATCAGCGTGAGGATCTCGTCGTCGACGACGACCTCGTCCTCGCGCAGGCCGTTGCGCTCTCGCTGGCGTGTCCACAGGTAGTCACGCGCGATCGCGGTCTTCTCGGCGACCGTGTAGCCGTCGAAGCGGATGACCTCCATGCGGTCCAGCAGCGGCCCCGGGATCGTCTCGGCGACGTTCGCTGTGGCGATGAAGAGGACCTGCGACAGGTCGATCTCGATGTCGAGGAAGTGATCGCGGAACGCGTGGTTCTGCGCGGGGTCGAGGACCTCGAGCAGGGCCGCCGACGGATCGCCGCGCCAGTCGGCGCCGACCTTGTCGACCTCGTCGAGCATGATCACCGGGTTCATCGTGCCCGCGTCACGCAGCGCACGAACGAGCCGTCCGGGCAGCGCACCAATGTAGGTACGCCGATGGCCGCGGATCTCGGCTTCGTCCCTGACGCCGCCGAGCGACATGCGGACGAACTGCCGTCCCGTCGCCCGCGCGATCGATTCCCCTATCGACGTCTTGCCGGTT
>JBBSQG010000304.1:0-4408 GCA_038258125.1 Solirubrobacterales bacterium | reverse complement strand
GGGGCTTTTTTGGGGGTGCGCTGGAGGGCGCGCGCGCGATCGTCGCCCCGCGGCCCGGATCGCAACCGTTCCTGCGTGAGCCGCTGGCCGATACGGCCGGCCCGGTCGTCGAGCTCGACGGTCTCGTGAAGTTCGCCGAGCGGCCGGTGCGCGCCTTCCTGCGCCAGCGGCTTCAGATCAGCGTCGCCGACTACGACGAGGACGTCGCCGACGCGCTGCCGGTCGAGCTGGGCGGGCTGGAGGTGTGGGCGGTCGGGCAGCGGCTCGTCGACGGGCTGCTCGGCGGGGCTGAGCTGGACGCCTGCGTCGCGGCGGAGATCGCGCGCGGGACGCTGCCGCCGGGGGCGTTGAGCGCCCAGGTGATCGACCGCGTGCGGCCGACGGTGCAGGGGATCGCCGCGGCGGCCTTCTCGCTGCTGTCCGGCGAGCCGGGATCGGTCGAGGTCAACGCGTTGATCGGCGAGGGTCGCTTCCTGCGCGGCACGGCACCCGGCGTGCGCGGTGATCTGCTCGGCGCGGTGACGTACTCGCGCGTGAGCCCGCGCCACCGGCTTGCCGCGTGGGTGCGGCTGCTGGCGCTCACCGCGTCTCACCCTGAACGCCCGTTTGAGGTCGTGACGATCGGGCGCGCACGGATCGGGGCCGGCGACGGCGCGCGCGTGACGGTGGCGCGGATCGGCGTCCTCGGCGCTTCTGCCGACGAGCGCCGCGCCTCCGCGCTGGCGAGCCTGCGGACGCTGATCGACGTCTACGACCGCGGGATGCGCGAGGCGCTGCCGATCGCCTGCCTCAGCTCGGCGGCCTACGCCGCCGCCGCGCGGCGCGGGGCCAATGCCGCGGCGGCGGCGCGCGGCGCGTGGGAGTCGACGTGGAACTTCGACCGCGAGGACCGCGAGCCCGATCACCTGCTCGTGCTCGGCGGCGAGCTGACGTTCGCGGAGCTGCTCGCGTTCACGCCGCGGCCCGACGAAGCGGGCGACGGCTGGGCGATGGCCGAGACGACGCGCTTCGGACGTTACGCGCGGCGCGTGTGGGACGACCTTCTGGCCTGCGAGGAGGTCGTCGACCGGTGAGCCGGGGCGTTCGTGAGCCGGTGGCGTTCGACCTGCGCGGCCCGCTGCCGAGTGGCGTCACCGTGCTCGAGGCCAGCGCCGGCACCGGCAAGACGTTCACGATCGCCGCGCTCGCGGCGCGCTACGTCGCGGAGGGCACGCCGCTGGAGCAGATCCTGCTCGTGACGTTCACGCGGATGGCGACCGGTGAGCTGCGCGACCGCGTGCGGGAACGGCTCGTGCACACCGAGCAGGGGCTGGCGCGTTTTCTCGCGGGGGCGGGGCTCAGCGACGCCGACGAGGTCGTGGCCCGGCTGGCCGGCGGGCCGGAAGCGGAGGTGCGCGAGCGCCATGCGCGGCTCGCTCGTGCTGTGTCGCACTTCGACGGGGCGACGATCGCCACGACGCACGGCTTCTGCCAGGAGGTGCTCAGCGGCCTGGGGATCGTCGGCGACGTGGAGACCGACATGACGTTCGTCGAGGACCCCGCCGACCTCGTCGAGGAGGTCGTCGACGACCTCTTCGTGCGGCGCTTCCACCGTCACGGCGACCCGCAGTTCAAGCGTGCCGAGGCGCTGCTCATCGCGCGCACGGCGGTCAACAACCCGGCGGCGCGGATCGAGCCGGAGGCGGCGCCGGAGCACAGCGTCGCGGCGATGCGCGTGCGGTTCGCGCTCGCGGTGCGTGACGAGCTGGAGCGGCGCAAGCGGCGGATGGCGCTGATCACGTACGACGACCTGCTGACACGCCTGGACGAGACGCTCGCCGGCCCGGGTGGCGAGGCAGCGACGGCGCGGCTGCGGGCGCGCTACCGGGTGGTGCTCGTCGACGAGTTCCAGGACACCGACCCGGTCCAGTGGGACATCATGCGGCGCGCGTTTGGCGGCGGCGGCGTGGCGCTGATCCTGATCGGCGACCCCAAGCAGGCGATCTACGCCTTCCGCGGGGCCGACGTCTACGCGTACCTCGCGGCGCGGGCGACGGCGGACGAGCGCGCGACGCTGGACATCAACTGGCGCAGCGACCAGGGGCTGATCGACGCCTATGACGCGCTGTTCGTCGGCGCGACGCTGGGGCACAAGGGGATCGTCTACCGGCGGGTGCGCGCGGCGCCGGCCAACCAGCTCCCCGGGTTGATCGGGGCGCCCGTGAGCGCGCCGGTGCGCGTCCGCGTCGTGCATCGCGACGAGCCGTCGATCTCCCGCACGCGCGGGGGCTACGCGGGTACGGCGTCGGTGCGCGAGCACATCGCGGAAGACCTGGCGGGGGATCTCGTCGGGCTGCTGTCGTCGGGCGCGGAGGTGGAGATCCGGACGGGCGGGGCGGGGCCGTTTCGCCGCGAGCCGGTCTGCGCGGGGCACGTCGCGGTGCTCGTGCGCACACACCGCAACGCTGCGCTGGTGCGCGATGCGCTCGACCGCGCCGGGGTGCCGGCGGTCATCAACGGAGCCGGCAGCGTGTTCGGCACGGTGCCGGCGCGCGATTGGCTACGGGTGCTGGAGGCGATCGAGCGGCCGGCTTCGTCGACACGCGCACGCTCGGCGGCCTTGACCCCGTTTCTGGGGTGGACCGCCGCGCGAGTAGCGAGGGCCGGCGAGGCGGAGTGGGAGGAGGTCCACCGCCGGCTGCATCGCTGGGGGCGGGTGCTGCGCTCCAGCGGCGTCGCAGCGCTGATGGAGACGGTGACGCGCGCCGAGGGGCTGCCCGGCAGGGTGCTGTCCTGCGCCAATGGCGAGCGCGATCTGACCGACCTGCGCCACGTCGGCCAGCTGCTGCACGCAACCGCGACTGCTGAGGGGATGGGCGGCGCCGCGCTGACGGCATGGCTGCGCCAGCGGATCGCGGCGGCCGCGCGCGAGACGGGCGACGAGGAGCGCACCCGGCGGCTGGAGTCCGACGCCGAGGCGGTGCAGGTGCTGACGATCCACCGCAGCAAGGGACTGGAGTTCCCGGTCGCCTACTGCCCCGACCTGTGGGAGCCCGGCTATATCCCGCGCGACCCGCAGCCGGTGTTCTTCCACGATCCGGCGCAGGGCGACGCGCGGACGATCGACGTCGGGTTGGATGGTCCCGATTGGGGGCGCCACTGCCGCCACCACGAGGAGGAGCAGCGCGGCGAGGATCTGCGGCTGGCCTATGTCGCGCTGACGCGGGCGCGCCATCAGGCGGTGGTGTGGTGGGCGGGGACGTGGGACAGCCGCCACTCGGCGTTGGGGCGGCTGCTGTTCGCGCGCGGTGAGGACGGCGTCGTGCCCCCGGCGGGGTCGGTCACCCCGCGCGACGAGGTGGCGGTGGCACGGTTTGAGGAGCTGGCCTCGGCGGCGCCGGGCTGCATCTCCGTCGAGCGCTCGCGGCTGGGGTTGCCGGCGCGGTGGACCGGTGCGCTGCCGGTGGCGTCGGACTTGACCGCGGCCGGGTTTGATCGGTCGCTCGACGTGCGCTGGCGGCGGACGTCGTTCAGCGACATCTCGGCGGGCGCGTACGAGGCGTCGGTCGGGAGCGAGCCGGAGGTCGAAGGCGTGCTCGCGGACGAGCCGCTGGCGTCTGCGGTCGCGTTGGCTGCTGCGGCGCCGGTTGATGGTTCGCCACTCGCGGCTGCGGTCTCGCTCGCCGCGATGCCGGTCGGGATGCAGGTCGGCACGCTCGTGCACCGCGTGCTCGAAGCGGCGGACTTCGCGGTGGCTGACTTGGAGTCGGAGGTCGCGCTGCGCGTGGCCCAGGGCCAGGGCTGGCGGCACGTCGATCTCGGCGCACCGGAGGTGGCGGCGGGCGGGTTGACCGCGGCGCTGCAGACACCCTTGGGGACTGTGTTGGAAGGACGAGGCCTCTGCGACTTCGGGCGCGCGGACCGGCTGGACGAGCTGGTCTTCGAGCTGCCGTTGGTCGGGGGCGACGAGCCGACGGGGCGGTTGACGATGGGCGCGATCGCCGCGGTCCTGCGCTCCCATCTTTCGGTCGACGATCCGTTCTCTTCCTATGCCAACCGGCTTGAAGATCCCGCGCTGCGGCCAAGCGTTCGGGGGTATCTGACGGGGAGCATCGACCTTGTCCTGCGCGTGCGCGGAGACGACGATGCGGAGCCCCGGTTCGCGATCGCCGACTACAAGACGAACTGGCTCGCGGCGCCGGGGGAGCAGCTGACGGCGTGGCATCACCGCCCGGCCGCGCTGGCGGGTGAGATGCGCCATCGCCATTACGGGCTGCAGGCGCTGCTGTACACGGTCGCGCTGCACCGCTACCTGCGCTGGCGCGTGCCCGGCTACGATCCCGACCGCGACGTGGCCGGGGTGTTCTACGTGTTCCTGCGGGGGATGACGGGACCGGGCGCTGTGGGCGCGGACGGGACGCCGGGCGGG
>JBBSQG010000303.1:0-4414 GCA_038258125.1 Solirubrobacterales bacterium | reverse complement strand
GGATCTGTGCCGGGCTGCGGCTCGACACCGATACCCTGTACGAGCCGGTGCTGCATGACACGGTCGAGGACACCAGTGCCAGCCTAGAGGAGATCGAGAGGGGGTTCGGCTCGGATGTCTGTCTGCTTGTCGACGGCGTCACCAAGCTCACCGGCATCACCTTCGAGAGCCGCGACGAGCGCCAGGCCGAGAACTACCGCAAGATGATGGTCGCCGTCGCCACCGACGTGCGGGTGATCCTGATCAAGCTCGCCGATCGCCTCCACAACATGCGCACGCTGAAGGCGCTGGCGAAGCAGAAGCAGATCGCGAAGGCGCGCGAGACGCTGGAGATCTACGCGCCGATCGCGCACCGGCTGGGGATCCACGCGATCAAGTGGGAGCTGGAGGACCTGGCCTTCCAGGCGCTGCACCCGCGCAAGTACTCCGAGGTCAAGGGCCTGGTCAACCAGCAGCGCGACGAGCGCGAGAAGTACGTCGAGAAGGCGGGCGCGTACCTGCAGCGCGAGCTCGAGGCGCTCGGCATCGAGGCGAACATCTCGGGGCGCGCGAAGCACTTCTACTCGATCTACTCGAAGATGACCAAGAAGGGCCGCGAGTTCAACGAGATCTACGACCTGACCGCGATGCGCGTGATCGTCGACTCGGTGAAGGACTGCTACGGCGCGGTCGGCGTCGTGCACTCGCTCTGGAAGCCGCTGCCCGGGCGTTTCAAGGACTTCATCGCGATGCCGAAGTTCAACATGTACCAGTCGCTGCACACGACCGTGATCGGGCCGGAGGGGCTGCCGCTGGAGATCCAGATCCGCACGCGCGAGATGCAGGACATGGCGGAGTTCGGCGTCGCCGCGCACTGGATCTACAAGGGCGGCGCCACCGACAAGGGCGGGGCGGCGGGCGGACCGAACTCGGGCGGCGACGCGAAGCTCAAGTGGCTGCGCTCGATGCTCGAATGGCAGCAGGACACATCGGACCCCAAGGAGTTCATGGACGCCTTGAAGGTCGACCTCATCGAGGACGAGGTCTACGTCTTCACGCCCAAGGGCGAGGTCAAGTCGCTCTCGGCCGGGGCGACGCCGCTGGACTTCGCCTACGAGGTCCACACCGACGTCGGCCACCGCTGCGTCGGGGCGAAGGTCAACGGCAAGCTCGTGCCGCTGCACTACGAGCTGAAGTCCGGCGACATCGTCGAGGTCATGACCTCAAACCGCGAGCGCGGCCCGTCGCGCGACTGGCTGGCGGTCGTGCGCACGACGCGCGCGCGCAACAAGATCAAGCAGTGGTTCAAGGCCGAGTCGCGCGACGACACGGAGCATGCCGGCCGCGAGATCCTCCACGAGGCGCTGCGCAAGCGCGGGCTGCCGTCGCAGAAGATCGTCTCCTCGCCACTGCTGGCCGACGTCATCCGCGAGATGGGCTTCAAGAAGGCCGACGACTTCTACATCGCGCTCGGCGGGGCGAAGATCACGGCGAAGATCGTCGTCAACAAGATCATGCAGCGCCTCAAGCAGGGCGAGGCGGCCGAGGGCGAGACGCGCACGATGGCCGAGGACCTGCTCTCCACGCGCCGCCAGCGCCGCCAGCCGACGAGCACCTCGACGCAGTACGGGATCGCCGTCGAGGGCGTCGATGACGTCATGCTGCGGATCGCCAAGTGCTGCCGGCCGGTGCCCGGCGACCCGATCGTCGGCTACATCTCGCTTGGCCGCGGGATCACGATCCACCGCGAGGACTGCCCCAACGCCGTCGCGCTGCGCAAGGACCCCGACCGCTTCACGCCCGTCCACTGGGAGGGCGGGCACGAGACGTCGTTCAAGGTCGAGTTGCAGGTCGACGCGTGGGATCGCCACCGCCTGCTCGAGGACCTCTCGCGGACGTTCGCCGAGGCCGGCATCAACATCGTCGAGGCGCGCTGCGTCGTGTCGCACCCGATGGTCCAGAACTGGTTCGTCGTCGAGGTGGGCGACCTGCAGGTCCTCAAGGCGGCGATCAGCCGGCTGCGCAACATCGAGTCGGTCTTCGACGCCTACCGGGTCACGCCGGGCGGCGGGTGAGCCGCGCTCAGCCGAGCCGGAGCAGCGCGCCGGCGTCGAGCGCGAAGCCGGGCAGCAACGGCGAGGTCAGCGTGGCGGCGCCGTCCAGCTCGAGCTCGACGTCGAACACCGGTGCGGCTGGGGTCGAGCGGCGGAAGACGAGCACCACGCCGGCCTCGCCGTCGACGAGCCACAACTCGGGCAGGCCCTCGCGCTCGTAGACGCGCTTCTTCGTGCCGACGTCGTAGCGCCACGTGGACGGCGACCGGATCTCGACGGCGACGTCAGGCAGCGGGTAGGGCGCGGGCGCGTCGATCGCGGGCACCCGCGATCCCTGGTACCAGAGCAGGTCAGGCGCGTAGACGTTGTGCTCGTCGAGCTGGACGTCGAGCGGTAGCACGACCAGTCCGCGGGCTTCGCCCGCCCCGACCCACTGGTCCAGCGCGCGAAACAGTCGGCCGTGCAGCATCTGATGCGGGAGCCCAGGCTGGCTCATGACGATCTGCCCGTCGACGAGCCATGTGCGCCGCTCCTCGCCCTCATATGCGAGGTACTCGTCGGCCGTGATCCGTTGCGCGATCTGCATCGCGTTCATCGTAAACCTCGCGTCGCTCGTGGGCCATCAACCTTCATAGGCCCTGACACCGCGAAGTTCGCCCCCTACGACACCACGCAGAGCGCGCCCGGCCGCACGCCGAACTCCACCTCGGTGACGTCGCCGACGTGGTCGCCGTCGACGTGCAGCGGGATCGCCCGCCCGTCGCGCGCCACGCAGCTCAAGCCCTCGACGTCGCGGAAGTCGAGGATCTGGCGCTGGCCGATGATCGAGCGCTTCGACGACAGCATCCGCAGCGTGACCGAGGGAACATCGCGTGGCGAGGCGCCGCGCAGCGCGACGCCGGCCAGCGAGCCGGTCTGCAGGCCCGCCCCCTCGGCGACCGCGATCGGCTTGTCGTCGAGGTAGGTGAACTGCTCGCCGTTCTGCACGATCGTCGTGATCGCGCTCTCGACGCGGCCGTCGACGTGGACGTCCATCCGCGGCGGGTTGCGCAGGTAGTGGCGCGCGACCGTCTCGATCGCGGCGTAGAAGAAGAAGTACTCGCGCAGCTTGTGGCGCTTCAGGCGCGGGGACTGCTCGATGCGCTTGACGACGGCGGCGTCGATCCCGAAGCCGCTCGTGTACGTGAACGCGCGCCCGTTGGCGGTGCCGAGGTCGATCTGGCGCGGGCGCCAGTCGTCGGCGATGCCGAGCAGGTGCTCGGTCGCGTCGACGATGTCGCCGGGGATGCCGAGCATCTTGCATAGGACGTTCGTCGCCCCGCCGGGCAGGCAGGTCATCGGCGTCGCGCAGCCCGACAGGCCGTTGGCGCATTCGTTGACCGTCCCGTCGCCACCGAAGGAGACGATCACGTCATAGCCTTCGCCGGCCGCCTCGCGGCACAGCGCGGTCGCGTGACCGCGCGTCTGCGTGTCGATCGCCTCGACCTCGTAGCGGCCGTGCAACGCTGCGACGACGAGGTTGCGCAGGCGCGCGCTCATCGTCGTCGCCGCGGGGTTGACGATGACGAGCATCCGCATGCGCTGCACCGGCGCACCGAGCACGGCGGCCTCGGCGAGGCGCACGAGCGGCTCCAGCGTCGTCACTACAGCCAACCGCGATTGCGAAAGAACCACAGCATGCCGGCCAGCAGCGCGACCATCGCCCCGACGATGATCCAGAACGCGTGGCTCGTGCTCTCGCCCGGCACGCCGACGTTCATGCCCCAGACGCTGGCGACGAGCGTCAGCGGCAGGACGACGACGCTGATCGCCGTGAGCGCCTTGAGCACGTCGTTGACGCGGTGTGACAGCACCGACTCGTTCGTCGACTCGAGGCCCTCGACGACCTCCTTGAAGTTCTCCAGCATGTCCCAGATGCGCTCCGACGCGTCGTTGATGTCGTCGAAGTAGATGTCCAGGCCCTCGGGGATGTAGCGCTTGGTGCGCTCGAGGTCCTGCAGGGCGACGCGCTGCGGGCGGACGATCTTGCGGAAGTTGATGATCTCCTGCTTGACGTTGGAGATGTCGCGCACGATCTCGCCGGAGCGGCCCTCCCAGATCTCGTCCTCGAGGCGCTCCAGCTTGTTGCCCATCTTCGCGAGCATCGGAAATGACGCGTCGACGCAGTCATCGACGATCTTGTAGAGCAGGTAGCCGGGGCCCTTGGCGAAGAGCGACTCACGGACGTCCTCGCGCGTGCGGCAGCGCTCGAACAGGTACTCCACCGGCGGCAGCGGCGTATTGGGGATGGTGATCAGGAAGTCCGGCCCGACGAAGATGTCCAGCTCGCCCGTGTTGAGCCGGCCGACCGCCTTGTCGAAGACGGGGAAGTGCAGGACGAT
>JBBSQG010000302.1:0-4432 GCA_038258125.1 Solirubrobacterales bacterium | reverse complement strand
GCCTGTGAGCGGGCCGCCCGCGTCCGGGCGCCGCGCTCGTCGACGACGCCCTCACCCGAGCCGGATGAGCGGCGCCGCGGCGGCCGGCCCGCCGACGTGACCGCACGAGCGCGCCCGCGCCATTAGATTCCCGCCCGACGTCGTCTCCGGCGACCGTCGCAGCGATGAAGTCGCTTCTACTCGTCATCCTCGTTCTGATCCTCTCGCTCGTCGTCGCGGGCGCGATCACGCTCGGGGTCACGAACCTCGGCGTCGACCGCACGGCGGTCGAGAACCACACCGTCTACGGCTCAGTACGCGAGATCGTCGTCAAGCCGGGTCGTGGTGCCGTCGAGATCGTTCCCGCTGACAAGGTCATCCGGATCCGCGAGTCGCAGCACTACATCCTCGAGAAGCCGACGCTCGAGCAGGACCGCCGCAACGGCGTCCTGACGATCGAGCCGACGTGCGACGACTTCCCGGATGTCGTGCCGTGCTTCTCGGACCTGCGCATCTCACTGCCGGCTGGCGTGAAGGTGACCGTCGACGGCGGCAGGGGCGACGTCGACCTGCGCGGCGTCGAGCTGAGCGCGGCGCACGTCGAGACCGGCTCGGGCGACATCGAGCTTGGGCTCAGGGGCCAGCCCGGCCTGTTGTGGGCGCACTCGGACTCGGGCGATGTCGAGATCGTCGCGACGAGCGCGCGCGCCGTCGACGCCCAGACGAGCTCCGGCAATGTCAACGTCGACGTGGCCGCCAAGCCCCGCAAGGTGCGTGCGCGCAGCGATTCCGGCGACCTGGCGTTGGCGCTGCCGCGCGGGATCTACGCAGTCAAGACGACGTCGGACTCCGGCGACGTGAGCGTTCGTGGCCTATCGCGCAACGCCGCCTCGGCGAGCGCGATCGACGCGCGCACGGACTCGGGCGACATCGACGTGCGCACGCGCTGAGCGCGAGCGGCCGCGCGCTACGTCAGGGCGTCCTGCGGCACGACGTAGTAGTGCTTGCTCGCGGCCTTGGGCCGCATATCGAAGCCTTGGCGCGCGCGGACGCCGAACGACTTGTCGGGGTAGCCGCCGTGCTCGCGCACCCATTCGAGGACCTCGTCGGGATCGGCGCCGGCATCGACGACCTTGTCCTGCATGATCGCCACCGTGTCCGATGGGTTGCCGAGGAACAGCGCCGGCTGGATCCCGGCGAGCAGTGTCTTGATCGGATCTGAGTTCTTCTTCTTGGCCACGGCGCGCGAGGATACCGCCCGTCAGCGGGCAAAGCGGGTGTCAGCCAACGTTCCGGCCTGATACGCGAGCACCGACCGCGCCTGCGATCCGCCCCGAAGTCGGCGACCTATTGGACGCAAAGAACTCGCAGGGGGTGGAGGTCCCATGGTTCAGGCGGCAGTCGTGTAGGCGGCCGCCCGCGGTGTGGGCAGCCCCGCAGTTCATCGTGGCGCTACCGCGCAGCCCTCGTCGGCGGCGCGGTAGAGGGCCTCGATCGCCCGCGCCTGGCCCAGCGCGTCGGCGCGCCCGAGCAGCGGTGCGCGCTCGCCGCGGATCGCGGCGGCCATGTCCTCAAGTTCGAGCGCATAGGTGTTGACCGGCGCGATCTCGATGATCTCGCGCTCCGCGCGGCGCTCGAGCACGATCCGTGGCGAGTAGCCGTGCCACGGGTCATCCAGCTGGATCCGGCCGTCGGAGCCGACGACCTCCACCTCGCCGCGGCCAGCCATGTCAAGACCGCAGTCGATGGTCGCGAGCACGTCGCCGTCGAACCGCACCAGGCCGGTCAGGCGCACGTCGACACCAGTGGGCCCGGTCACGACTTCGGCCGCGGCGTGCACCGGTTCGCCGCGGGCGACGAACCGCGCGGCGCTGACGCAGTAGCAGCCGACGTCCATGAGTGCCCCGCCGTCAAGCGCGGGGTCGAGGCGGACGTCAGCGACCGTCGAAAGCGGAAATGAAAACGACGTGCGGACGAGCCGCAGGGCCCCGATGGCACCCTCGTCCAGCAGCGCGCGCAGGCGCACGGTCTGCGGGTGGTGGCGCCACATGAACGCCTCGCTCAGCACCAACCCGCCCGCCTCGGCCGCGTCAAAGGCGCGCTGCACCTGGTCGGGCCGACGGTTCATCGGCTTCTCGCACAGTACGTGCTTGCCGGCCCGCAGCGCCTTCACGCTCCAGTCGACGTGCAAGCCGTTGGGTAGCGACACGTACACCGCCTCGACGTCGGAGTCGGCGAGCAGCGCTTCGTAAGAGCCATAGGCGCGCGGAACACCGTGCGCGGCCGCGAACGCCTTGGCGCTCGCCTCGGTGCGGCTGCCGACGGCGAGGATGTGCGCCGCGTCGGTTTCGCGCGCGCCGAGGATCAGAGCGCCGCCGACGCGCGCCGTCGACAGGATGCCCCACGCTACGGTCAAAAGGCCCGGCCTATCGGGCGGCACGTCGTCATGATGCGCTAAAGCTGAACCACCGCCGGACGGAACGCCAGCCCAATGTGCAGGTACCGGCTGGCATCCATTGCGATGTCCTGCGCTAACTGTACTGCTGCCTCGCCCCCCGTGATCACGCGATGCCAATCGAACAGCACCTGCTCATCGGAACCGGGGAGCAGTCGCATCTCTAGATGCTTCTCGAAAATGTTGCGGTAAAACGAGTTGCCCAGCAGACTGCCGCACTGCACCATTCGTAGCTTGCCGTTGAGGTCGGATCTACGAATTGTTCGGCGGATGGCACCCGCAGTGACGTCTGCGAGATCCTCCGCCTCGATCTTGACGATGTCTTGTGCGCCCTCGTCGCCGCGCTCCGCAGCCGCGCACACCGCCGCTGCGAATCTCGCAATCTCCTTCTTTAGATTCCGATCGCCGATAGCCAAGTCGCGCAGCTTTTCGATAAGACCACGATCATCTTCGGCTTTCAGGTCATACAGTTGCCGCATTCGCTGGAGTAACACGGAATCATCTCCGTCTTCATAGTCACGGTAAGCCTGTCGAATCGCGCGGAGGCCAATCCAGAACCCGCTGCCGGAATCGCAGGCAACCCATTCATGGCCGCCCGCCTGGTGAAGATCCCCGCTGCTGGATCGGACGATGACGCTCGAACCGGTTCCTGCGATGATGATCCCATCGGCGCGCGATCCCAAGAGCAGTGAGACCGCATCATTGCCAACGCCAATGCATCGGGCATTCCCATCGAGGATGCTTGGCATTAGCTCATTGAGCGCAGTTAGATAGTTGTCACGCGACCAAGGCGAAAATCCCGCCGCGCTGATCCAGATGTAGATAGGTGAAAGGGCTCGAGCCTCACGGCCGAGCCGTTGTTCAAGCGGCGCCAGTATCCGACGCAAGGTGATGGGGATGAGGTCGGTGGGCAAGGCGCCGGACAGACTTTCGGATACCTCGTAACTTCGGTTGGTGCGGGAATCCCTGTCTGGTGACGCGATGACTATTTGTACGTTGGTGCGAGTCCCGCCCGAGTCCACGCCGACGAAGATGCCCCCTGTCACATCACATGAAGCCAATGCCCGTCCTCCTTGATTGCGCCGGACTCGACGAGCGAGGAGATCGCAGCCTCGACGTCCGCCACATCGTGGCCGCTTTGCAGGAAGTGCGCGACGAGTGCCGGCCGGACGACTCGACCGCTCGGGCCTTGGGTAGCCACCGCGCGCCGCGCGACAACGCCGGTGAGATCGGCGGATGGATCAGGCTCACGTAGTGGTTCCACGGCTCCACCAAGACTGTAGATGGTGGCTTTCAACACACCCAGTTCCCGGCGCAGACCTTCGTTCTGCAATTCGGCTGATCGTGTTGCCCGACGTTCGAAGATGAATCCGGTCAGGAGCCCGGCAATCAGACCAGCGACCAAGGAAACGATGTCGAAGACCATCTAGTAACCCCCACAGAGGCACACGGTAGATCTAGAGACCATGACTGCTCGAACCGACACTAGCGCAGGTTGGCTTAGCTTAGTCAAGCGTTGACGTCGCCATGGAATGGAATCACTGCGCTCGCTGGAGTGCGTCTGCGGCGGGCGCTGAGCCCGTGTAGGCATTGCCAGTCTGATGATGTCGGAGCGGGACCCCAGGACCCAGGTTTCGTTGTGCCGGCGAGCGCTGTCTAGCGGTGAAATGTCGCGGCGCATTTGCGGTACGCGCCCCTGCCTGCCGACCTCGCTGATCGCTCGGCCGAGCGGTAGCTCGCCACGCGCTCGAAGTCGACGCCGCCGTAGACGTACGTCGTCGCCCAGCCCGACTTGACCATCGTCCGCCCGAAGTCGCTGCCGCCCGTGCCGACGTAGGCGAGCAGGCGGCCGTACCGATCGGCGAGCTGCTGGGTGGGGTCGGTCGTGAGCCGCACACGGCGGCCCTTGCCGTTGCGCAACGCGAGCCGCTTCATCCGCGCGGTCGCGGCGCGGCCGCCGCACTGCACGGGCGTGCCTGGCCGCTTGGTCTCCGGACT
>JBBSQG010000301.1:0-4470 GCA_038258125.1 Solirubrobacterales bacterium | reverse complement strand
CTCGAGCATGAGCCCGGCCGTCACGTCGGCGAGCACGACGCCGAGCGCGAGCGCGAGCATCCGCACGTCGCGATTGACGCGCGTGGAGCGGGTGGCCAGTCCGACGCAGATGTGGGCGCCTGCGAGTGCGCCGATCCACAGGCGTCCCGCGGTGGTCGCGCCGGCCACCTCGAGCGCGAACCAGCCGGCGAGGGCGAGCGTGACCGCGTTCGCGCTCAGCAGCAGTGCGGAGGCGGCGCGCAGTCGGGCGGCCGGGTCGCGCAGCTCGAAGCCGATCGCCGCCACGATGTTCAGCGTGCCGAACGCGCACATCACAAGGACGATCGCTCCCGCTTCGGGTCGCGCGTCGCCCAGCCACCAGAGCCACTGCGCCAGCGGGATCGCGTAGACCGCGAGCGCCAGCCAGTTCCAGCGCTGCCACACGAGGACGGCGGCGCCGGAGGCGGCGGCCAGCCAGAGCAGCGCGAGCGTCGTGCCGGTCGACGGCGCGCCGGCGAGGACGGGCGCGAGCAGGGCGCCGACGATCCCGAGCGCGCCGATCCCGGGCGACTGCCAGCGGACCGCGAACCAGGTCGCCAGCCCGCCGGTTGCGAAGGCCAGCGCGAACGCGACGCTGGCCGGCAGGACGGCGTAGACGGGTCCGCCGACGACAACGGTCAGAAACAGGCCGGCGAGCCCGGCCGACAGCGTCGCGAGGGCCGCGTCGGTTCGGCGGCGATGCTCGTACAGCCACGCGCCGGCGCTGAGCAGGCCGAGCGAGAACGTGCCGGCCAGCGCAGTCCGGGCGACCGGGCCGATCCAGCCGCGCGAGACGGCGATCGCGAGCAGGAAGGCGATCCCGGCGACGACCGCCAGGCCGCCCGTCCAGGCGAGCACCCGTCCGCCCAGCAGGTCCTCGAGATCGAGTGCCTGGCGCGGTGCGCGGCTGGGTGAGGCGGGCGCGGTCGTCGGCGCCGGCCAGGTGACGGCGGGACGCGTGGCAGCGGGGGCCGGCGCGACCGCGGCGCCTGCCTCGGCGAGCTGGCCTTCGATCGCGCTCAGTCGCGTCTGGAGGTCCGCCGTCTGGCGTTCGAGGATCTGCACGCGCTGTTCGTCACGTCGGCCCATCTGCGCCACCAGCCTTTCTCTACCATCGGTCAGCAAGCAGGCTAGCAGGCTTGTCGACCAGTGGTCAAGACGGGCGATAGACTTGAAGCATGCCCGAGCGCGCATACCGCCGCCTGGAGCGCGACGAGCGTCGCGAGCTGCTGCTCAGGCTGGCGACCGAGCTGTTCGCCGTGCGCGGCTACGACGGTCTGTCGATGTCACAGCTCGCGCGTGAGGCGCAGATCTCCAAGGCGCTGCTCTACCACTACTTCCCGAGCAAGCGCCGGCTCTTCGAGGCCACGCTGGAGGAGGGCGCGGAGGAGCTGCGCGCGCGCATCGAGCCCGATCCGGGGCAGCCACCGGCCGCGCAGCTGGCCACGACGCTCGATGCCTTCCTGCGCTGGGTGCAGGAGCGCCCGACGGCCTACACGACGCTGCTGCTCAGCAGCGCGAGCGAGGTGCAGGAGATCATGGCCGAGGTCCGCGCCACGACCGCGGGGCGGATCCTCTCCGGCCTCGGCGACGAGGGTCGGCGGCCCGCCACGCGCGCGGCGGTGCACGGCTGGTTGGGCTTCCTCGACGGCGCGATCCTCGACTGGATCGCCCACGACGACCTCGATCGCGAGGAGCTGCAGGGCATGCTGCTTGGCGCCTTCGCGGGCGCCCTCGTCGCCTCGGGCGCCAACGGCGGGCTACCGAGCGAGCTCTAGCGTCCCTTGTCCGTCCAGACACAGCCGCCGCTGACACCGACGCCGGCCGCCGACGGGCCGCCGCCCGCCGGGGGACAGCGGGCGGGCGACGCGGTGCGGGCGCAGGCTCAGCCGACCTGCGCCCACTCGAGTGGGACGTCGCGCTGCTTGGTGGCCACGAGCGCGACGTAGTCCAACGCCTCGCCGGCCACCGAGCGGCGATGCGTGTAGGTCGTGCGGGCTCGCTCCTCGATGACGCCCTCGTCAAGCATCCGCGTGATGAACGTGCCGAAGCCGGCGGGATCGGTGTCCTCCATGAAGCGCTCGCGCAGGTTGATCGCCATCCAGCCGGGCGAATCGACGAAGTTGAACGCCTCCGCGAATGCGGCCGGCGGGATGTCGCCGAAGCCGAGCGCCGCGACGCAGGTCAGCGCGCTGAACTCCTGGCCTTCCAGGCAGCGCCGCTCGCCGCGGTCTAGATCGGTGATGTCGACGGCGAGGTAGTCGTCGTAGAGCCCTGGGCGGTCCCGCTCTGCGGCGTCGCGCGCCTCGGGCAGCAGATCCACGCCGACCAGCGAATCGACGCCCATATCGGCCAGCAGCTCGCCGACCATGCCGTTGCCGGCGCCGAAGTCCAACCCCGTCAGGGACGCCGGGTCGACGCCGGTGCGGTCGAGCTCGCTGGCGAGCAGATCGCAGACGACGCGCGGCGAGTTGCACTCGAGCAGCTCGGAGAAGAGCTGCTCGTAGAGACCAGGCACGTCGTAGATCTCCGCATAGTCATGAAGGCGGATCCTGCGACGCTCGCCATCAAGCTGTATCTCGCACCATTCCTCGTCCTGGTCCAAACCACCGCTGGCGTTTCGGGGCGGGAGAGACAGCTCGAACGGCTGAATATCGAGCGTCGTCATGGAGATCCTTCCTATAGGAAAACGTAAGGTGATCCATGCCCAACAGCGCGCGACGTCAAACAAGCGGGCTTGCGGGCCCGCCGGGGGCGTACTGGCACATGTCGGTTGCCATGTGCTGGAACATGTCGGTGTGACGTTATCGAGCGCCTGTGAGGCTCAGCGGGTGCGATCGCGCTCCTGGCACGTGGCCGGCCTCGCGATGGTCAGCGCGCTGACCATCGTGGCCTGCGGAGGCGGCGACGGCGGCTCGAAGGACGACGGCGCCGCGCAAGTGGACGACGCGGCGCCCCTGAGCGCGGCGCCGCAGGCTCCGCTCGACCTCCCGGCGCGGATTCCGCTGGAGGGGGCTGGGGCGGGCGATCCGGCCGCGATCAAGGTCATCCGGCTGTGGAGCGAGGCCGTCCGACGCAGCGACGTCGATGCTGCGTCGGCGCTGTGGGCGGTGCCGTCGAAGGTCCAGAACGGCACGCCGGTCCTCACCCTCGCCTCGGATCGGGAGGTGCGCGCATTCAACAGCTCACTGTCGTGCGGCTCGCAGCTCGTCTCCGGGCTCGGCGCGAAGGGCAGCCCGTTCATCGTCGCGGTGTTCAAGCTGACCAAGCGGCCAGGCGCCGATTGCGGCAGCGGCATCGGGAACGACGCTCGCACCGCGATCCGCGTGCGCGCCGGCAAGATCGTCGAGTGGTATCGGCTGCCCGACGAGCCGGCGGATCCCGACGCGCCCGACGCGCCCCCGGCCCCTCCGGCCGGGCCGGTCGTGTAGCGCCCGTCGACCTCAGGAAGCGTCCATCGGACGCGTCCCTAGAGATACGGATCGCGCTCGACGACGCGGTCGCGCTCCACGACCGTTGCGCCGCGCTGCGCCTGCGCCAGGAACATCAGCGAGATCAGGAGTCCGATGATCCCGACGACCATCAGGATCACCCCGACCGTCGCGAGCTCGATGCCCGAGAACGTGGCTGTGACGGCGAACTTGAGGATCGCGCCGACGGCGATGAGGAATATTGAAGTGCCAATGCCCATGTGGGCGTGCTTGCCCGTACCGGGGCAATCGTAAGCGTGGGCTGGCCGCTTGTACCATCGGTCGCGTGACGACGGCGACGACGGACGCCTACGCGATCCCCCAGGAGCTCGCTGATCTGCGCGACATGGTCCGCCAGCTCGCGCAGGAGCGAATCGCTCCGCGGGCGGCCGAGATCGACCGTACCGCCCGGGATCCGCGGGACATCCGCGAGCTGCTCGCCGAGCACGACATCCTCGGTCTGCCGTTCTCCGAGCAGCACGGCGGCACCGGCACCGGAACGCTGATGCTGCAGATGGCGGTCGAGGAGATCGCCAAGGCGTGCGCGAGCTCGGCGCTGATCCTCATGGTGCAGGAGCTTGGCACGCTGCCCATCCGGCTATTCGGCAGCGAGGAGCAGAAGACGCGCTTCCTGCCGCGCTGCGCCAGCGGCGAATGGTCACCGGCCTTTGCGCTGTCCGAGCCCGAGGCGGGCTCCGATCCCGCGGCGCTGCGTACGAGCGCCGTCCGGGATGGGGACGAGTGGGTCATCAACGGCCAGAAGAACTGGATCACGAACGCCGGCGTCGCCGACTTCTACCTCGTATTCGCGAAGACCGATCGTGAGAACAACCGCAGCTCGTGCTTCGTCGTCGAGGCCGACCGCGAGGGCTTCGATCCCGGCAAGCTCGAGCACAAGCTCGGCATCAAGGGTTCGCCGACCGGCTCCCCGACCTTCGACGACGTCCGGGTCCCGAAGGAGAACGTGATCGGCGAGGTCGGT
>JBBSQG010000300.1:0-4504 GCA_038258125.1 Solirubrobacterales bacterium | reverse complement strand
CCGACATCGTCTGCGCTGCGTCTGAAGCGCGAAACGGTTGGAAGATCATCTTGTCGCGTTGCGCCGCGCGGTCGACGCGTTGCGCCAGCTTCTCGATCTAGAGCAACGGGCGCTACATGCCCGCGGCGTCGAGCATGAGCATGAATCTGCGCTTGAGCCCGTGACGGTGCCTCACGGCCTCGACAACGCTGGCGAATCTCTTTTCGTCACCGCCATTTTTGAGGAGGGTATGGATCGCGCTGAGCTGATGAACCGCAACCCGGTAGGCCTGCTTCTTTGCCGGGGCCAATACCGAGTCGAGGAGGCTGATGTAGATCGAGGCCGAGTCGAGGGGCCGCTTTTTCTCGAAATGGTAGGCGAGCAGTTGCCAGCCGCTGTCAGCGCAGATGCCGGATTGGGCCAGGGCGTGTGCGGCGTCGGCGTCGCCGTCGTGAAGTACAAGCTCAACCAGCAGTGCGCGAGCATTGCCTTCGGCGGGGCCGTTCATGGTGCCGCGTACTCGTTGATGCGCTCGGGCCCGGAGCTCGTCCCATTGCCCGGCGGCCTCCGCACGTTGGCGAAGCTGGGTGTACGTTTCCGTGTTCGGGCGTTCCGCGAAGTTGGTCCAGGCAAGATCCGCAGCGCCGCTGGGGTCACCCGTTTCAACCTTGAGCTCAGCCAGCAGACTTCTCAGGCGCGAATCGGGCTTGAACGAACTGAGGCCGCGCTCGGCCCAGTCGACGGCGCGCGTCAGGTCGCCAGCTGTTCTGCATTCTTGGGCGATACGAAGATACTGGTACGAGGACGACAGGTCGCGCTTCAGCACCTCGATGACGTCTTCGGGTCCGCCCGTTTGGCGGGCGACGGCTTCCATCTGAGATGTGATGAACACGCGCTCCCCGTCGAAGCGGCGCCCTCCGTCCGACGCGACGAGCGGCGGCAGTTCTCGGAAGTCGGCCTCGACGGTTCGTCTGTAGGCAGCCAGGCCCTCGGGTCCGAGCACGTCTGCGTAGGTTTGGGGGGCGTTGTAGAAGACGTTGAGCGGGCTTTGCTTGGCCCAGCTGTAGAGCCGCCGCCCGAGTTCAGCGCCATCCAGGCTCGACTTAGCCGCGACCTGGTGGTGCAGCGCCTGAAGCTGTTCGAGCAAGATGCCGAGTTCGCCGCCGCTGTCATCGACCTGGCCCGAGGCTACTTCGAGCCGCTGAATCGCGTGCTCGACGAGCCCCAGTTGCCCGTCGGAGTGGCCACCCGCGCACAGTCGCTCCAGCGTAACCCGTGCACGGACGACGTAGCGAGCGGGGCTTGCGGAATGCACGGCCAAATGCCTCACGGATGACGCTCCGACCGGGTCGTGGTTCGTTGCCGGCATGAGACTTCCGCTGGAAGGAACGCTGCTGGAGAAGCTGCGCAAGATCGAAGCGCTGCACGCGGGGACGAAGGTGGACGGCGAGCGCGAGGCGGCGCGTCGTGCGGCAGAGCGGATTCGCGAGCGGCTGGCAGAGCTACGCGGTCGCGAGGAGGATATCGAGTATCGCTACCGACTGCCGGACCCGTGGAAGCGCCGACTATTTCTCGCGCTTTGCCGGCGGTACGGGCTCAAGCCGTATCGAGAGCATGGCCAGCGCCAGACGTCGGTGATGCTGCGGGCGCCGAAGAGCTTTCAAGATCGGACACTGTGGCCGGAGTATCAAGCGTTGTCGCTGGAGCTGGATGCGCATCTGGAAGAGCTGACGACCCGCGTGATCCGTGAGGCCATCGACGACGACGTGAGCGAGGCTGCCGAGAGTACGGAAACGAAGGCGTTGCCTGGATCGAGCGCGGAGTAGCGCCTGTCTTCAAGTCGACGCGGGCAGCAACCCGGCGGGGTCGACGAAGGACGGCTCGTCGAGTGCGGCTACGCAGAGATCCGGGTGTGCAACGGCGATCCGATCGGGGAGCAGGTCGCGGAGCAATTTCTGTGGCCAGCCGTGGACAATAAGCTGGGTGACGAGGTGTAGGTAGGCGCGCGGATTTAGCTCGTGCGCGATGCAGGTGGCGATGATGGTGAGGATGGCAGCCGTGCGCTTGCCGCCGACGTCGAGCCAGGTGAAGAGCCAATTTTTGCGGCCGAGGACCAAGCGGCGAAGCTCGCGCTCGCGACGATTGTTGGTCAGCTCGATGTTGCCATCCTCGAGAAACAGCGTGAGCCGCGGCCATTGTCGATGGAGATAGCCGAGCGCGCGGCCGAGCGAGGTCTTGGGCGGGATGAAGCCGCGCTTGTCGTCGAGCCAGTCTCGGATCTTTTGGATGATGGGGAGGCTCTCGCGCTGGCGGCGCGCGAGCCGCTCGTCAGCCGTATCACCAGCCAGTGCAGAAGCGCGCTCGACGGCGAAGAGCGGAGCGATCAAGTGCAGGCCTTCGCGCGCGATGGAGTCGCCTTCGCGCGCGGCTTCGACGAAACGGCGCCGTGCATGTGCCATGCATCCCGGCCGCTTGCCGCCGGCCCGCTCAATGCAGTTGGTGACGGGCGTACCGTCGCATTGCACGGTGCGCGCCAGATCCTCGCCGAGGAAATCACGGACGCTCTGCGTATCGCCGTGTGCGGCGTAGAAGAAGCTGACCCAGCGTGCGTTGGTCCAGCACCACATGGAACCGGTGCGAATACCATCGGTGACGGTGGGGTCCAAGATCGGGATGCCGGTGGCGTCGGTGCCCAGATAGCCTGGGGCGCGCGTGCGCGCGGCAATCAGCTCAGCACTTGGTACGAGCAAATCGATGTGCGCGGCGACGCTGCGCCCGAGCGTTTGCGGCGCGACATCGACGCCGGCTCGCGCAAGGCGCAGGCACTGTCGCTCGACAGGTTGATGCTCGATGTACTTGTCGCAAGTGGCTTCGACGATCAGCGTATCGCCGAGCTTGCCCCGCTCCACGATGGCGGGCGGCGTCGGAGCGGACACGATCGTGTCATCGTTGGGACAAGCGACGGTCTCGTCCACGCGGCGCTCGATGAAGAAGCGGGCCGGCACGACGTTGATGGTTTCGCACACCGAATGCGCGACGGTTTCCATTCGGGCGCCGCAAAGCGGGCAGACTCGCAAGTCTTCTGGAACGGGATTGGGCACGTCGACGCGCGGCAGGTGCGCGGGGAAGGCGCCGCGCCCGCCGCCACCACCACGGCGCCGCTTCTTCTCATCGGGCTCAGGGCTTTTCGCCACGGGCTTGGCCGCAGGAACCAAGCCCGGCAGCGGCAGCAAGAGCTGGCGCTCGAGCCGCTCGAGTGTTTCGGAGCGCGGCCGCTTGCGCGTGAGATGAGCAACACGCTTGGTGAGCTCGAGATTGATGTCGCGCATGCGCGTGATGAGCGCGAGCACGGCGGCGATGAGCTCGATGAGCTTCATGGCAGCCGCCATCTTCTGCAGCCAGGCGCGGAGCTCTTCGAGGTCCGGCGCGTAGGGCGAGGTCGGCGTCTGCTTCATCGACAACGCGTTAGACGCGTCGCCTCAACGAACAGATCAGCCGGACGACGAAAAAAGTCGTGGCGACTGCACTGTCGGTTTCGTTTTGCGCGGCTCCCAGCGCGCGCGGCGCCGTGCACCAGCGAGATCGATCCCCTCGATGATCAGCGCGAGCTCGGCGGCCTCAATGTCGCTCACACCGAGCTTGCCGTCGGCGGAGAACGTCGGGCAAAAGCGACCACGCTCAAGGCGTTTCGTCCACATTGCAAAGCCGCTGCGGTCCCAGTACACGATACGCACGCGGTCACGACGTTTCGAGAAGAACACGAACAGATGTCCACTGAGCGGGTCGTGGCGCAGCACGTCGCGTACGAGCACCATCAAGCTGTCGGCGCCCTTGCGCCCATCAACAGCCTGCGTCGCGACGAACAGCCGAACGCTCGGCGGCAGGCTCAGCACTCGGTGGCGCGCTCCAAAATTTCGATCAGCTGGGTGAGCGCGCCGGCGTCGAACGACTCCGGTACGAAGAGTACGTGCCCGGTCCGGAGCACGACCTCGACCCGGACCTGGCGCGCCGCCTTGACCTCAACGAACGTAGGCGTGGCAGCGGCGCTCACTGCGGCAGCCAAGCCAAGACGCTCCCGCCAACGATACAACCGCTTCGGCTCAAGCCCCTCCCGCGCCGCAAATTCTGCGACACTTAGCCCCGAAGATGCGTGTTTCGCCAGCGCTCGGCTCGCCTGCTCCGGCGTCCAGCGCGGAGCCCTCGACGCAGTCGTACGCAATTTCGATCTCGGCATGCCGGGATCGGGCCACGCCTTACCATCCGCGACCACACGTCGTCCGTGGACGGCTTACGTCGCGCACGCGTCCGGGGCGACAGTCGCAACCGGAACGCTGCCTGCAGCCAATCGACGCGGCAACCCAGCCACCGTGTAGGTCCATTGACTACAGGCCCCCGCGAAACACCAGCTGCTACCGGACCAGCAGCACTCTCGGTCGGACCCAAGAGTTGTGGCCGCTGCGACGGCGGCGGGGTGGCTCGGCCCCCGACCAGGTGGTGTCCGGCGGGGGGTGTTACGCGTGGCGGG
>JBBSQG010000299.1:0-4548 GCA_038258125.1 Solirubrobacterales bacterium | reverse complement strand
GGTCGCGGCGCGCAGCACGCAGGAGGCGCTGTGGCGCGAGGCCGGCCTCGTCCGCACGCGCGCGGGCCTGGAGCGTCTGCGCGCCGACCCGCATCCGCTCGCACAGCTCATCGCCGCCTGCGCGCTGCGCCGCGAGGAGAGCCGCGGCGCGCACCAACGGACCGACTTTCCGGCCGTGGACGCTGGGCTTGACCACCGCCATACCACGATCGGGGCCGGCGAGACGCCACCACGGCTGACCGACTGGAGTTGACAGGCCGTCAACGCTTAATACGAACTCAACGTTGGGATCGTTCCTACCTTCACACGGGCGCGCCAGACTGCCGCGGCCTGCTCGCAGCCCGAGGAAAGGAGATCCTGAACCCATGTACCAGTTCAGTCGCGCGATCTACCGGGAGCTGTCGCCGGACATCGACAGTGGGCCAGTCCGCGCGCGGGATGGCCACGCCGAGGTGCTCCACGCCTGCGAGACGACGATCGAGCGCCTCGCCACCGACCGCCATTACTTCGCCCGCCCTGCCCGCACGCTGTTCAACGACATCCGCACGAACTTCCCGATCAGCGCCCAGCCGCGCGTCTGGAACGTCGTGTCGGCCTACGTCGGCGCCGCTCAGGAGTGGCTTGCCCAGCAGCCTCAGCACGGCTACGACATCAACGGCCACCCGCTCGAATGCCGGGCCACGACGCGCCGCGGGACCCCCTGCCAGCGCATGCCGCTCGCCCACAACGGCTACTGCCCATCGCATCAGCACCTCGCCGAGACCGAGGAAGTCGAGTTGCGGATGGAGCGCTCTCTGGCCGCGTAGGCGGCTCCCCGCGGGCTGGCCGCTACGGGTTGAGCCTGACCCGCACCTGCACGAGGCAGTCCAGCGAGCCGTCCTTCGCCGACGCGGCCACCGCCTCGAGCGTTCCGCTGCCGACTCGGCTGACGCGGAACGCCACGCGCTCGCTCCACGCCCCGCGCGCGGTCATGACGCGGCGGCCGCCCGCCGGTGAAGTCCACGACGACGCGCACGAGGCCTGGGTGGGCCGCGCTGCGTGCGCCCGTGGCGGTCAGCGCCGACGCCGCCGCGGGTGTGACCGCCAGCAGCAGGAGCGCCAGGAGCGCGACGCGTCGGATCGGCCGGCTGACCACGATGGGGCGAGTCTCTCCGACCGCGTGGCGGCTGTCCATAGGCCCATGGGCTTATATAGGGCGATGGCGCACCTGACGCTCACCGATACTCCGCTCAGCGACGGCGTTGTCACGCTGCGCGGGTTCGAATCCTCCGACGTAGACATGCTCGTCGAGCTCTGCCGGGACCCCGAGATCCCGCGCTGGACACTCGTCCCCAGCCCGTACACCGCGCAGCATGCGCACGAGTACCTCGACAAGCACAACCTCGCCTCGCAGGCGGTCGCGACGCGGGCGGGGTTCGTCTCCGTGCCCCAGCCGGCGTTCCGGCGCCCGGAGACCGTGCAGTTCGTCGACGACATCTTCTTGCCGCGCAGGCGCGGCGGCTGAGGGCGCGGCGGGTGCTGCTCGGCGTCGACGTCGGTGGAACCTTCACCGATGCGGTGCTGGCCGGCGGCGGGCGCCTGATCACCGCCAAGGCGCCGACGACGCCCGACGACCAGTCCGCCGGCGTCATGGCCGCGATCGACGCGGCGCTGCAGCGCGCCGGCGCGTCGGCGGGCGATGTCGCGGCGTTCGCGCACGGGATGACCGTCGCCACGAACGCGCTGCTCGAGGGGCGCGGGGCACGCACGGTGCTCGTCGCCACCGACGGCTTCACCGACGTCGTCGAGCTCGGCCGTCAAGCGCGCGCGCACCTGTACCGCCTGTGCGCCGCGCGGCCGGCCCCGCTCGTGCCGGCCGATCGACGCGTCGCGGCACAGGAGCGCTGTGGCCCGGCGGGCGTGCTGACGGAGTTGACCGACCTCGACCGCCTGATCGGCGCGGTGGGAGCGCTCGAGCCCGAGGCCGTCGCGGTCGTGCTGCTGCACGCCTACGCGCATCCCGCCCACGAGCAGGCGATCGGCGCGGCGCTGGCCGGCGCGCTGCCCGATGTCCACGTCTCGTTGTCGCACGACGTCGTGGGCACGTTTCGCGAGTTCGAGCGCGCTGCGACGACCGAGGTCGACGCGGCCCTCTCGCCGCTGCTGGCGCGCTACCTCAGACGGCTGCTCGAGCGCGCGGCGCAGGCCGGCCTGCCCGAGCCGCGGATCATGCAGTCCAGCGGCGGCCTGGCGGCGGCCTCGCTCGCAGCGAGCCATGCCGCGTTCACGGTTCTCTCGGGCCCGGCGGGCGGCGCGGCAGCGGCGGCGCTCGTCGCGCGCCGCAGCGGCGTCGCGGACCTCGTCTGCTGCGACATGGGCGGCACGTCGTGCGACGTCTGCGTCGTCGAGGCCGGCGCCGTGCGCGAGACCGCCGGCCGCGAGGTCGGCGGCCGGCCGCTCGCACTGCCCATGGTCGACATCCACACGGTCGGCGCCGGAGGCGGCTCGGTGGCGTGGCGCGATCGGGGCGGCGCGCTGCGCGTCGGCCCGCGCAGCGCGGGCGCGACGCCCGGTCCGGCGTGCTACGGGCACGGTGGCGAGGAGCCGACGGTGACCGACGCGAACCTCCTGCTCGGCCGGCTCGACGCCGCCGCGCCGCTGGCCGGCGGCGTGGCACTCGATCGCGACGCGGCGCAGCGGGCGGTGCGCGGGCTGGCCGATGAGCTTGGGCTGGATCCGCTGGCCTGCGCGGAGGGGATCGTGCGGGTGGCGAACGCCGAGATGGTCCGCGCGCTGCGCGTCATGACCGTCCAGCAGGGGATCGACCCGCGCCGCTTCGCGCTGCTGGCCTTCGGCGGCGCGGGACCGCTGCACGCGGCGGCGATGGCCGACGAGCTGGGGATGACGACGATCCTCTGCCCGCGCGCCTCGGGCGTGCTGAGCGCGCTCGGCCTGGCCGCCGCCGACCGCCGCGCGACCGAGCAGCGCACGGTCCTGCTGGCCGACGACCGGTTGACCGATCACGCGCTCGCCGACGCCCGCGACGGGCTCGTGGCGGCGGCACGCGCGACGCTCGGCGGCGGCGGCGAGGCGGACGGCAAGATCTCCGGCGATGTCGCCTACGAGGTCCGCTACCGCGGCCAGGCGCACGAGCTGACGGTCCGCGACCTCGCCGAGGATGCCGGGGTCGGGGCGGTGCGCGCGGCGTTCGAGGGACTGCACGAGGAGCGCTACGGCTACCGCGACGGCGACGCGGCGATCGAGGTCGTCACGATCCGCGCGACGGCGCGGATCGCCGGTCCTGAGCTCGACCTCGCCGCCGGGACGGATGCCGGTGCCGAGCGCGCGCGCCGGACCGTCGTCTTCGCCGGGGAGCAGCACGACGCCGAGATCATCCGCGGCGAGCCCGGGTCGGGCGAGCGGATCGCCGGGCCGGCGATCTGCGAGTTGCCCGAGGCGACACTCGCCGTGCCGCCGGGCTGGGCGGGCAGCGTCGATGACGCCGGCACGATCGTGCTCAAGCGCGGCCAGAGCGAAGACCCGCCGCCGCCGGGGCGAGGCAGGCATGTCCCGCACACGCAGAACGACTCCGCGAGCGCGGCGCTTGACCCGATCGATCTGCAGGTCATCACCGGTGCGCTGCGGGCGGCCTGCGAGGAGATGGGCGCCGCGCTCGTGCGCAGCGCGCACTCGGCGAACATCAAGGAGCGCCGCGACTGCTCGACCGGTCTCTTCAACGCCGATGGCGAGATGGTCATGCAGGCCGAGCACATCCCCGTCCATCTGGGGGCGATGCCGGCCGCGGTCGCCGCCGTGCTCGGTGAGGATCATTCCGGCGGGCGCCCGTGGATTCTCAACGACCCGTTCGCGGGTGGCACGCATCTGCCCGACATCACGGTCATCACGCCGGTGCTCGACGACGGCGGGCGGCTGCTCGGCTTCGCCGCCAACCGCGCCCACCACGCCGACGTCGGTGGCCGCGTGCCCGGCTCGATGCCGGCTGACTCGACGACCCTGGGTGAGGAGGGCGTCGTGATCGCCCCGCGCGTGCTCGACGACGCGGCGATCGAGGAGCTCGTGGCGCAGATGCGCCAGCCCGAGCAGCGCCGCGCCGACCTGCGTGCCCAGCTCGCCGCCACCCGGATCGGGGTCGCGCGCCTGCGCGAGCTCGCCGCGCGCCTCGGGGCCGACGCGCTCGGCGAGGCGACGAGCGCCGTGCTCGATTACGCCGAGCGCCGCACGCGAGCCTCCATCGCGGCGCTGCCCGACGGGCCGCGCGAGGCGCGCGACGTGCTCGAGGGCATCGACGGCGACATCGAGCTGCGTCTGGCCGCCACCGTCGACGGCGACCGCGTGGTCCTCGACTTCGCCGGCAGCGCGCCGCAGCACGGCGGCAATCTGAACTGCCCGCTCGCGGTGACCCGCTCGGCCTGCTTCTTTGCGCTGCGCGTGCTGCTGCCCGACGACGTGCCCGCCAACGCCGGCACCTACGAGGCCCTCGACATCCGCGCCGAACCCGGCTCGCTCCTCAACGCCCGGTGGCCGGCCGCGGTCGTCGCCGGCAACGTC
>JBBSQG010000298.1:0-4560 GCA_038258125.1 Solirubrobacterales bacterium | reverse complement strand
CCAGGAGGTGCACGTCTTCGCGGGAACGCTGGCCGACGACCTGCGCCTCGCGCGCCCGGCGGCCGGCGAGGAGGAGCTTGTCGCGGCGCTCGCGCGCGTCGACGCGCTGGCGGGGGTGCGCGCGCTGCCCGGCGGGCTGGACACGCTCGTCGGCGATGGCGGCACGACGCTGACCGCCGAGCAGGCCCAGCAGCTGGCGCTGGCGCGGATCGTGCTCGCCGGCCACCCGATCGTGATCCTCGACGAGGCCACGGCCGAGGCCGGCAGCAGCGGGGCGCGCACGCTGGAGCGGGCCGCCGCAGCGGCGCTGGAGGGCCGCACGGCGATCGTCGTCGCCCACCGGCTGACCCAGGCCGTGGGCGCCGATCGGGTCGTCGTGCTCGAGGCCGGGCGGATCGCAGAGTCAGGGCCGCACGCCGAGCTCGTCGCCGCCGGCGGCCCGTACGCGGCGCTGTGGTCGGCGTGGTCGGTCGGGCGCGACGTCCCGTAGAACGCCTTGCCATCATGTGTTAGGGTTGCCTAACACGGCGGGACGCGGCAGCTGCGCGTCCCGCCGTAGCTGGTTCGCCGCGGCAATCCTGCCGCGGCCGGTCGCGACGCCATCGAGGGAGGAGCGCTCATGAAGGTCGTGCTGTTCGGCTACCAGACCTGGGGTCACCGCGTGTTGCAGGCGCTCGTCGATTCGCGCCACGAGGTCGTGCTCGTAGTCACCCATCCGCAGGGCGAGGACGCCTACGAGACGATCTGGACCGACTCGGTGCATGAGCTCGCCGAGGTCCACGGCATCCCCGTGCTCGTCAAGACGCTGCCCGACCACGAGGCCGCCCAGCGCGTGCGCGCCTGCGATGCCGATGTCATGGTCGCATGCAACTGGCGCACCTGGATCCCGCCGGAGATCTTCGACGCGCCGCGGCTGGGCACGCTTAACGTGCACGACTCGCTGCTGCCTGCCTACGCCGGCTTCGCACCGCTCAACTGGGCGCTCATCAACGGTGAGCCCGAGGTCGGCATCACCGCGCACCACATGGACGAGCAGCTCGACCGCGGCCTGATCATCCTGCAGCCGCGCGTCACCGTCGCAGACAGCGACACGATCGGGGACCTGTTCGCCAAGACGCTCGTGCTCTTTGGCCCGACGACGATCGAGGCGCTGCACCACATGGAGCACGGCACGGGCGAGCGCCGCGAGCAGGACCTCGCCCGGGCGTCGTTCTTTCACAAGCGCGCCGACGAGGACAGCCGCGTCGATTGGACCTGGCCAGCGCGCGACCTCGCCAACCTCGTCCGCGCGCAGGCCGACCCCTACCCGAACGCGTACTGCTATGACGGTCCCGCGCGCCTGGAGATCCGCGTCGCCTCGGTCTCGCCCGGTTGCGCCGGCGGCACGGCCGGACGGATCTTCGCCCGCCGGAGCGACGGCGTGATCATCGTCGCCGGCCCCGACGCGCGCCGCGGGCGCAACCACGGCGTCGTCGTCGAGCAGGTGCGCACCCAGGACGGCGAGGAGCTCGCGGCCGGCGACTACTTCGCCCGGATGGGCGGCTACCTTACGTCGCATCCGGTGGCCGGCGAGGCCGTGGGCGCGCGGCGCGGCGAGCGCGTCGGCGCCGCACGCTGAGCATCGGACGAGGAGGCAGGGTGTGTCGCGTGTGGTGGTCCGCGCCGCTGGCTACCTGCGACAGCGCGCTCGCCGGGCTCGACGAGGCCGAGCTGGCGCGCTGCGAGGAGTTGCGCCGTCCGCGAGACCGCGCACGTTTCGTGAGCGGTCGCGTGCTCGCGCGGCGCGCGCTCGCGACCGAGCTGGGCGTGAAACCGGCCGCGATCGTGCTGCGCACACGCTGCCCGTTCTGCGGCGGCGCGCACGGCAAGGCGGCTCTCGCGGGCGACCACGCCGGCATGATCGAGTTCTCAATCGCGCACGCCGGCGACCGCGTCGTCGTCGCGACGAGCCGCGCCGGCGCGGTGGGCGTGGACGTCGAGCGCATCGTCGTCTGCGCCGATCTCGCAAGCCCGTCGGCGAACGTGCTCGCGCACGACGAGCGGGCAACCCTGGACACCCTGCCGGCTCGCGAACGCGATGCGGCGTTCATGCGTTACTGGACGCGCAAGGAGGCGGTCCTCAAGGCAACCGGCGACGGCCTCGCCGTCGAGCTCTCGTCGCTGCACGTGACCGCGCCCGGCGAGCCGCCCGCGGTCCTCGCGTGGCCCCAGGCGCTGCAGCCGCGCGCCGTCCGGCTGCACGATCTCGACGCCGGCCCCAACTACCGCGCCTGCCTCGCCGTCCTCACCACCGTCGAGCTCTCCGTCGAGAGCGCGCCGCAGGCCGGCAGGCCACCTGGCTTCACGCCCGCCGCAGCAGCACCAGCAGCAGCGGCCCGCCGACGATCGCCGTGACGAGGCCCGAGGGCAGCTCGTAGGAGCTCGACAGCACGCTGCGGCCCAGCAGATCAGCGACGAGCAGGAACGCGGCGCCGCACAGCGCCGCGACCGGCAGCAGCCGGCGGTGTTGCGGGCCGACGAGGATCCGCGCCGCGTGCGGCGCCATCAGGCCGACGAAGACGATCGCACCGACGATCGCCACCGCACCGGCGGCGAGCAGCGCGCTGGCGCCCAGCAGGACGGCACGGGTCCGCGGCGCGCGCACCCCGAGCGCGATCGCCATGTCGTCGCCCGCGCTCAGCGCGTCCAGGCGTCGCGCGGCGAGCCAGGCGACCGAGCCGCAGACGACGACGATCGGCGCGAGCACGAGGAAGTCCTGCCAGCCCTGGGCATACGTCGAGCCGCTGAGCAGCACGAGGCCCTGCGTCGCCGCCGGACCAGCCACGAGCAGCAGCAGGTCGCCCGCCGCCGCGCAGCCGGTCGCGATCGCCACGCCGATCAGGGCGACCCGCAGCGGATCGAGGTCGCGCGGTGCGACGGCGTAGAGGAGCGCGAGCGCGGCGAGACCGCCGGCGAACGCGGCCAGCGCGACCCCGCCCTGGCCCGGGCGCAGCAGCACCAGGGCCACCAATGCCGTGACGCTGGCGCCGCCCATCACGCCGAGGATCTCCGGGCCGGCGAGCGGGTTTCGCACAACGCCCTGGGAGAGCACACCGCTGATCGCCAGGGCCATGCCGGCGAGCGCCGCGACGGCGGCGCGAGGCAGGCGCAGGTCCTGCACGACAAGCGCCCAGTCACCGCGCCCGAACAGGCCCTGCACGACGTCGACGGGGCCGAGCAACAGGTCGCCGACACCGAGCGACGCGACGAACGTCACCAGCAGGACAAGCGCCGCAAGCGCCGCTCCCGCCCGCCGGGACGGCCCTCGCCGCACCGCCCGGCGCGCGGTGCGAGCGCCCTCGCGCAGCGCACCGACCGGTGCGTGGACGTGCACGCGCCGGGCGATGACGACGAGCAGCGGCGCCCCCGCGACCGCGCAGATGACACCGGTCTTGACCTTGTCGCCGTTCAGCGCCAGCGCGATGATGTCCGCCGCGAGCACGAGCGCGGCGCCGGCGCCCGCGCTGGCCAGCAGCAGCGCGCGGCCCCGGAAGGCGCCCAGGCGGCGCGCGAGGTGCGGCGCCGCGAGCCCGACGAAGCCGATCGGACCGGCGAGCGCGACGGCGACGCAGGACAGCACGACCGCCAGGCTGACCGCGGTCAGGCGTGCGCGGCGGGCACGTACGCCCAGCGCCTCGGCATGCTCGTCGCCGAGCATGAGCGCGTCGAGGTCGCGGGTCAGCACGAGCGACGCGAGCGCGAGCGCGGGGACGATCGACGCGAGCGTCCGGACCGGCGCCCAGCCCGGCTGCTCGATCGTCCCGTTGCCCCAGATCTGCAGCCCGCTGCTGATGTAGCCCTGCGCGAAGATGACCTGCAGGGCGACGGCGCTCGCGCCGAACGCGAAGGCCACCGCCACGCCGGCGAGGATCATGCGCACGGGATCCTTCGCCCCGCGACCGAGGCCCATGACGATCGCCGCCGCCAGCGCGCCGCCGGCGAGCGCGAAGGGCGCCGACGCCAGCGCGCCGGCGCTGACGCCGAGCACCGCGGCCAGCGTGACGCCGAGCGCCGCTCCGGCGTTGACGCCGATCGTGCCCGGCTCGGCGAGCGGGTTGCGCACCGCCGCCTGCAGCAGCGCACCGGCGACGCCGAGCGCGACCCCGACGGCGAGGCCAGAGACGGCACGCGGCAGCCGCAGGGACTGCACGAGTGCGCTGTCAGCCGAGCCGTCAGGCGAGAACAGCAGGCGCAGCGCGTGCCCCGGCGCGACGCCGGCGGGTCCCAGCAGCACGTCGCCGATCATCAGCGCGCCGAGCAGGCCGAGCCCACCGGCCGCCCACACCGGCGCGCGCCGGGCACCGATCCCCTGCGCGCGCCAGACCGTGACCGGCCCGCTCAACTGCTTTCGGGCGCGGTGAGGACGTCGGCGATCTTCGTGGCCAGGCGCGACGCGGTCAGCGGACCGCCCCAGGTCCAGTTGTCGGCGCCGATCTCGTGCACGCGGCCGGCCTGCACGACGGCGAGCTTCGTGAACACCGGGTTGTCCTTCCAGGCGGCGAAGCCGTTGACCTCCTCCTT
>JBBSQG010000297.1:0-4569 GCA_038258125.1 Solirubrobacterales bacterium | reverse complement strand
CGACGCCGACGCCGACGCCGACGCGTCGACCGACACCGATACCGACGCCGAGGACCGTCCGGCGCGCCGCTCGCGTCGTGGTGGCCGTGGCCGCGGCCGTGCGCGCGACCGCGATCAGGGCGACATCGAGGTCGGCGAGGACGAGGGCCAGACCGCCACGACCGAGCCCGCCGCGCCGCGCGGTGGCCGCGATCGCAGCGAGCGTTCCGAGCGCGGCGACCGCGAGGGCGGCCGTGAGCGCGGTGGCCGCGACCGCGGTGGCCGCGGGCGTGACCGCGACCGTGACAGCGAGAGCGGCGACCGCGACAGCAACGCCCCCGCTGAGGAGCGCGTCGCCACCGGCACCGTCGAGCTGCTGCCCAACGGCTCGGGCTTCGTCCGCGTCTCGCCGCCCGAGCCGTCCGATGACGACGTCTACATCTCTGGCGCCCAGGTGCGCCGCTGCGAGCTCGTCAACGGCGACGAGATCGCCGGCCCGGTGCGTGCCCCGCGCCGCTCGGAGCGCTATCCGTCGCTGATCCGCGTCGACACGATCAACGGTCGCTCGGCCGACGAGGTCGCAGAAGGCACGAAGTACGACGATCTTGCCTGCACCTGGGCGACGGACCGGATCGCGCTCGACGACGACGACGCGACGGTGAAGGCGATCGAGTGGCTGACACCGTTCGGCCGCGGCTCGCGCGTGCTCGTCGCCGGCGGCCCGCGTGCTGGCAAGACCGAGGCGCTTCGCCGCCTCGCCGTGGCGCTCGCGCGCCACGAGGACCTCGAGCTGACCGTCGTGCTGGCCGGCGTGCGCCCGGAGGAGATCAGCGACTGGAAGAGCGCGGTGCAGCCTGCCATCGCGCTCGGCCTCGCCGCCGCGCCCGACGCGCATGCTCAGGCGATCGAGCGTGCGATCGAGACCGGCCGCCGCGTCGCCGCCCGCGGTGGCCACGCGGTCATCCTCATCGACACGCTCGAGCACCTGCCCGTGCCGCAGGCGCGCCGCGTGCTGGCCGCCGCGCGCAACATCGTCGACGGTGGCTCGCTGACGATCGTCGCGACCGCGTCGGCCCCGCTCGGCGGCGAGACGACGGTCATCGCGCTCGATGCCGCGCTCACCGCCAGCGGGCGCATTCCGGCGCTCGACCTGCCCAAGAGCGGCACGCTGCGCGCCGAGCTGCTCGTCGGCGACAAGGGCGCCGAGGCGATCACCGAGGCGCGGGCCGCCGCGCTGCTGGGCTGACGGCGGCGGCTGCCCGAAGTTCTGCCCACTCGGCCCGCGCTCACCGGCTAACGTCGGCGGCAGCGACGCGATGCAGGCGCAGAGGGCAACCCGAACGAGCACGGCCCCGGACCGCACAGCGGCGGCGATGAGCGGTGCGGCGCCCCAAGTGGCCGCCCCCGGCGACCGCAGCAGACCCCTGCCGCCCCCATCCGATGCGCTGACTGCTGTTCTTGCGCGCGCCGTGGCGCGGCGGGCGGCGCAGGGTGGGCCCCTGCTGCAGCGCATGACGCTCGAGCAGACGGGCTGGCTGCCGGACGTCGAGGACATCGGCGAGCGTACGCTCGTCACCGACGGGCGCAAGGTCAGGCTGTACTTCAAGCAGGCTCCCGAGGCGCCGAACAAGGCCGCGGCGCTGGCCAGCGCGGCGCAGCTCAACGCGGCCGTCGGCAAGGCGTCCGATGACCGGGCCTACGCCGCCTGGTCTGTCGAGAAGGGCTGGCCGTCGCGTCTGGAGTGGAGGTCCAACGACAAGTGGACCCCGTCGACTGCCACGCTCGGCGACGCCGGGCTGAAGTCGCTGGACCCGTTCTTCTTCGGGGTCAAGGTGCCGTTCAAGGTGGGTGACGCCAGCCACGTGCTCGAGCTGAGCTACCAGCACGCCACGAACTGGACGGGCTACGTCGAGAACGTCTATGACTCCAGCAACCCGGCCACGAGCGCCGTGCCGTCGATGTACGACCTCGACAGCGAGGCGCCGCTGAAGGGCACGCGGCCCGAGGGCGAGCACTGGCGCAACCTGCTCTACAGCAACAAGCACGACGTGGACATGGGCACGAACCTGCTCACGACCTCGGGCGGCGGAACCGACGCGAGCTTCGACGCCTACACGAAGATCGCCGGTGAGGGCGCGCGCTGGCAGTGCGTGCGCGCCCACGGCCACGCCCTGCAGGACGACACGATGTTCTACGTCGAGCACACCGACGCGACGAAGCGCGGGGTCTCGTTCCGGATGCTGTGGCTGAACTGGCGCGACGTGTTCGGCAAGGCCTACGACGTGCCCGACACCGAGGTCGCGGCGGCCATCACGACCGCCATGACCAAGCGCCGCGGGACGAAGGCCGCGCGCGGGTGCTTCGCGCGCGGCGACGTGAAGGTGGTCGCCAGCCCGGCCCCCAAGGACTACGACCTCGACACCGGCCTGCCGGGCGCCTGAGTGCGCCGCTCGTGGCCGGCGGCGGGGCTAGGGTGAGGTCATGGGCGCACTGTTGAAGGTCATCGACGCCGCGCTCGTTCGTCGCGGGTGGCCGCACGAGCAGATGCCCGAACGCGACGTCATCACGTTCCCCTTCCAGGGCGACGACGAGCTCTGGGCCGTCTACGCCGAGGCGCGCGAGGAGGACGGGCGCGTGATCGTGTACTCCGTCGTCCCGTTCAACATCCCGCTCCAGCGGCGAGCCGCTGTCGCGGAGTTCCTCACGCGCGCGAACTACGGCCTGCAGATCGGGAACTTCGAGCTCGACCTCGACGACGGCGAGGTGCGCTGCAAGACGAGCGTCGACGTCAAGGGCGTGAAGGTCGCTCCCGATCTCGTCGACCGCTTGATCGTGATGAACCTGCAGGCCACCAACCGGTACGTCGGCGGCATCGCCGCCCTCGTCGGCGACGACGACGCCGTGCCGGCGCAGCTCATCGACGCCATCGAAGCGTCGGACTAGTCGAGCTCCTCGAAGCCCATCTGGCCGGTCGGCGGGCGCCCCTCGCGGCGCACGCCGGTGCGCCCCCAGTGCTCGCTGATCTCGGCCGCCTTGACGTGGCGCCAGGTGATCCCGCGCTCGATCGGCGCGACCTCGAAGCCGCCGCCGGCGGCGATGCCGCGGACGGTGGCATGGAAGATCCGGCCGCGCTTGTTGACGAGCACGATGTCGCCGGGCTGGATCGAGCGGGTGCGCATCCGGCGGGTGATGCTGCCCGAAGCGCCGGACGGCGCGCGCTGCCCAGCGGTTAGTGGATCGGACGACCCACTAGCGCGGCACGTAGGCGACCCGGTCCCAGGAGGGCTCGGGGGACAGCTCGATCGCCTCGCCGGCGCGATCGGGCTGGACGTAGCCGAAGGTGTGCGTGTCGACGTCGAAGGCGATATCGAGCTCGCCCTCCTTGACGCGCTGATCCAGCCACGCGGAGCGGAACACGAGCCGGCGCAGCCAGTGCACGAGCGAGCGGTCCGACGGGCCGCAGAGCTCGGGCCAGCAGTCGTTGACGTGCTCGCCGAGCGCCGATGCCGGCGCCTGAATCTCTCCATTTACAGCGAGATTGACGAGATCGTCGAGCTCGTTCTCGTCGAGCCGTCCATGCACGAAGCCGAGCTTGAGCGCAGCCTGCTCACAACGCTCGCTGAAATCGCGCTCGTTGAAGGTGAAGCGCAGCTCCCCGTACTCCAGGACGAAGTCCTCCCCCGAGTCGTAGTTGCCGCGTCGTTGTGTCTCGTCCATGACGCGTCGGCATCCTAGGTGCGAGTCCTTCCTCGGAGGTCCAGTGCACGCGAACTTGCACCCTCTGGGGGCGCATCGGGGGGCGAATCTGTGCCGCTGCTTGCGTCATAGGGATATGACCCATGACGAAACCTCCACGATCCTCGTCGTCGAGGACGACAGCGCAACGCGCACGTTCCTCGCCGACAACCTCGCCGCCGACGGCTACGAGCTGCTCGTCGCCGACTGCGCCTCGGTCGGGCTGAGCCTGCTCGAGCGCAAGTTCCCCGACCTCGCGCTCGTCGACATCGGCCTGCCAGACGGCAGCGGCTTCGAGCTGTTGCGCCGCGTGCGCAGCGCCGACGGCGTCTGCAACCGGATGAACCCCGACACGCCGCTGATGGTCATCAGCGGCCGCGCGACCGAGCTTGACCGCGTGCGCGGCTTCGACCGCGGCGCCGACGACTACGTCTGCAAGCCGTTCTCCTATCCGGAGCTTCGCGGCCGGATCGCCGCGCTCCTGCGGCGGTCCCAGCACCGGCCGGTCAGCGGACGGCTGCGCGCCGGCCCGCTGGAAGTCGACCCGCCGTCGCGCGAGGTGCGACTGCATGGCGGTCGCGTCGCGCTGTCACAAAAGGAGTTCGCGCTGCTGTGCACGCTCGCGACGGAGCCGACCCGGGTCTTCACGAAGGAGGAGCTGCTGCGCTCGATCTGGGGCTACCGGGCGCTCGGATCGACGCGCACGCTGGACTCCCACGTTATCTCCACGCGGTTTCTTGGTGTCGGGTGCGTGGGTTGTGGGTGCTGTCCGGGTCGTAGTCCACGCTGTATCTCCAGTGTCGGGTTAGCGCCCATGTTTCGCAGCGAGCCCGGAGGGCGAGCAAGAAATATGGG
>JBBSQG010000296.1:0-4581 GCA_038258125.1 Solirubrobacterales bacterium | reverse complement strand
TGGTCGTCGTAGTCGACGGACATGCCGATGTCGTGCAGCACGCATGCGCAGAACAGCAGCTCGCGCTCCCAGCGGTCGCCGGGGTGCAGCCCGAGCGCGGCGAGCTCGTCGAAGAGGGTCAGCGCGAGCGTGGCGACGTGCGCGGTGTGCTCGGGGCTGACCTGATAGCGCGCCGCGAGGTTCGCCACGCTCGACCGGCGCACGTCGTCGAACAGCGGCGGATCGCCGCGCAGGAGCTGGTTGAAGAAGACGCCCTCGCGCAGGCCCGCCTCCGTGACGGTGATCGCGTCGAACTCGCCATGCTCGAGCACCGCCTGCACGACGATCGCCCCGGCCAGGATGAGGTCGGCGCGCGCGTACTTGATCCCTTTGACGTCGCCGCGCTCGTCGGCTGGCAGCTCGGCGAGAACGTCGATCAGGTCGACGAGCGCGTCGCGACGGATCTCGAAGCCCTGGATGCCGCCGAGCGACGGCAGCCCGGCCTGCGCCTGGATCGCGGCGGCGAGGTTGCGCATCGTGCCGCCGATCCCGACGATCTGGCGGCCCGAGCGCGACAGCCAGCCCGCTTCGGCGGCGAGCGTCTCGTGCACGTGCGCGCGGAGCGCCTTGCGCGCCTTCTTGGACGGCGGGTCGTCGTCGGCGAGGAAGTGCTCGGTCATCCGCACGGCGCCCAGCGGCCATGAGCCGAGGTGGCCGGGATGGCGGCTGAGGACCTCGACGAGCTGCAGCGAGCCACCGCCGAGATCGAACACCGCACCGTCGGTCAGCGTCGTCGAGTTGACCGCGGCGAGGTAGCCGTAGTAGGCCTCCTCCTCGCGGCTGAGCACCCTCACCTCCAGGCCGGTCTCCTCGCTGACGCGATCGAGGAAGACCGCCTGGTTGGAGGCGTCGCGGATCGCGCTCGTGGCGACGGCCCGGATGTCGGCGCCCCCGATGCCGATGCCGGTCGCGGCGCAGAAATGCGCGAACACGTCGGCCGCCTCCAGCGCGCGCTTCATCGGCTCCTTGCCGAGCTTGCCGGTCGCGTCGAGACCCTCGCCGATGCGCACCGGCAGGTAGATCTCGTCGGTGCGCTTCCACCATCCGTCGGCGGCGGTGAACACGACGAGCCGAAATGAGTTGGAGCCCATGTCGATGACCGCCGTACGCTGCTCCGCCATGGTGGTCGTGCTCAGCTCGGGGCCGTAGCGGTCATCGTCGGGAGCAGCTTAGAGATGGAGCCGGTGGTTGTCGGCGGCTGGCGTATCGTGTGCCGCGATGGCCCCGCTTCGTGCCATGACCGCGCAAGATCTGCTCCGACACAACCGTGAGCCGCTCAGAACGGAGCTGATCGCCGGCAACCTCGTCGAGATGGAACCGGCGGGCGGAACGCACGGCGTCGTCGCGGCACAGATCTGCGGCCTGCTCACCATGCATGTCCTGCCCCGAGGCATGGGCAAGGTGTTCGGCGCGGAGACCGGCTACCTGCTGGCGCGCGATCCGGACACCGTGCGCGCGCCGGACGCGAGCTTCCTCTCGCGCGAGCGCATCGAGGCCATGGGCGGCGTTCCTGCGGGCTACCTGCTGGGGGCGCCGGATCTCGCGTTCGAGGTCACCTCACCAGGTGATCGTCGGCGGGACGTGGAGAGCAAGACGCGGTGTTGGCTCCAAGCGGGCACCCGCGCGGTCGTCGTCGTCGACCCACGAGCTCGATCCGTCGTCGTTCATCGCCCGGACGGCTCGATCGACAGGCACGATGGCTCCGCCACGCTCGCGATCGACGACGTGCTGCCAGGCTTCAGCCCGACGCTCGGCGCCTTCTTTGACTAGTGCGGAGCCGGACAGCTCCGGCTCTCAGTCCGCGCAGTGTGTGATCGCGCGGTCAGGCGTGCTTCTCGATGAGCTCGATGCGGTAGTCGTCGGGGTCGCGCACGAAGCACAGCAGCGACCCGCCCTCGCGAACGCGGTAGGGCGGCTTCTCGGGCTCGATGCCCTGCTCGGCGAGCGCGATGAGCGTCTGCTCCATGTCTGAGACGGTCAGCGCGATGTGGTTGTAGCCGCTGCCGTGCGTGTACTCCGACACGCCGTGGTTGTAGGTCAGCTCGAGCCGATCGCCGTCGCCGGGCAGGCCCATGAAGACGTTGATCGCCTCGTCACGGATCGGCTTGCGGCCCCGTTCCTCGAAGCCGAGCGCCTCGTAGAAGGCGACCGATCGGTCGATGTCGCCGATCCTGTAGCAGGTATGGATGAGCGCTAGGCCGGTCATCGGTGTCCCTGGGGGTCAGACCGGCCCCCTGGGCCGGGCGTAAGGGGGCGAAGCCCCCTTGGGATGAGCTCCTTGGCAGGCATGAGCCACACGTTACCCTCAGGTCCATGCTGATCGAACGCTCCATGTCTGACGGCTTTCTGACGAACACGTACCTCGTCGCCGGCGAGCCCGGGGCAGCGGGGTTCCTCGTCGACGCGGGCGGCCCGATGGCGCCGCTGTTCGAGGCCGCCGAGCGCAACGAGATCGACGTCACGCATCTGCTGCTGACCCATCACCACCACGACCACGTCTGTGATCTGGATGAGGTCACCGAGCGTTATCCGGGCATCGTGATCCTCGCCCACCCCGACGAGCCAGTCGACGCCGAGCCGTTCGCTGCGCTGACGATCGGCGGCCTGGACATCGACGCCGTGCACACGCCGGGCCATACCGCCGGGATGCTGAACTTCACCGTCGCCGGCCACGTCTTCACCGGCGACACGCTGTTCAAGAACTCGATCGGCGGCGTGCGCGCGCCCGGCAGCACGTCCTATGCGGACATCAAGTCCTCGATCATGGACACGCTCATGGGGCTGGACCACGCGACCGAGGTCCACCCCGGCCACACCGACCCGACGACGATCGGCGACGAATGGGAGCACAACGCCTTCATCCGCGTCTGGCGCGGGCTGGACGCCGAGGGCGACGAGCCCGTCACCGTGATGGGCGAGGCGGCGACGCTCGTCGTCTGGGGCGACGACTACGACGGCGGCCACAAGGCCTGGGTCCGCTGGGCGGACGGGCGCGACGACATCGTGCCCGGCTCGCGCGTCGAACGCACGGCCCGATAGCGACCGCCCGCGAGCTTCGGCCGCCGCCCATGGCCAGGAAGGACGCAATCCCCACCTCGCGGCTGAGCCGCTCGTCGAAGGTCGGCAAGCTCGCCGCCACGCAGGCGGCCAAGCAGATGGGCACGCGCGCGGGCAACGTCGCGCGGCGCAGCGACGAATCTCGCGAGGCGGCGCTGGCCAAGCGCCAGCTGGAGACCGCCGAGCAGATCGTCGCGGCGCTGGGGACCATGAAGGGCGCCGCGATGAAGCTCGGCCAGGTGATGTCGTTCCTCGACGTCGGCCTCGTCCCGGAGGAGTACCGCGAGGAGTTCCAGGCCAAGCTCGCCGAACTGCGCGACGCCGCGCCGAAGGTCGCCTGGAAGGACATGAAGAAGGTCATCGAGGGCGAGTACGAGGACGCGATCGAGCACGTCTTTGCCACCTTCGACCCGGTGCCGATCGCGGCCGCCTCGATCGGGCAGGTCTACCGGGCGCGCCTGCATGACGGCCGCGACGTGGCGGTCAAGGTCCAGTATCCGGGCGTCGCGCAGGCCGTCCGCGCGGACATGCAGAACCTCGGGATCATCCTGCGGCTCATGAAGATGGTCGCGCCGGGCCTGGACCCCAAGGCGATGGGCGAGGAGATCCGCTCGCGGATCGACGAGGAGCTCGACTACGAGCTGGAGGCACAGAACCAGCGCACGGTCGCGCGGCTCTACCGCGGGCATCCGTTCATCGTCGTCCCGGCGGTCGTCACGCAGCTGTCGCACGAGAAGGTCATCGTCAGCGAGTTCGTCCAGGGCCGCGGCTTCGAGGAGCTCAAGCAGCTGCCGCAGGCCGAGCGCGACCGGCTCGGCGAGATCGTCTACCGCTTCTACTTCGGCTGCATGTACCGCCATCACCAGTTCTCCGGCGACCCGCATCCGGGCAACTCGCTGCTGCTCGACGATGGGCGGATGGCGTTCTTCGACTTCGGGCTGTTCAAGCGCATCCCGCGCGAGATCGCCGAGTTCGAGCTGAAGATCCAGCGCATCGCGCGGAGTGGGGACGGCGAGGCGCTCATCGAGCACCTGCACGAGGGCGGCTTCATCGCCAAGCCCGAGCTGTACACACCCGAGGGCATCCTCGCGCAGGTCAGTGACATGACGTGGTGGTACCTCGACGACGCGGTCGTCGAGCTGACGCCGGAGATCGCGACCGAGGTGATGATCGAGATGTCCGATCCGCGCTCGTCGCACTTCGCGAAGATGCGCCACGAGACGCTCCCGCCCGACCACCTGTTCGGCCGCCGTCTGGAGATGCTCACGCTCGCCGTCATGAGCCAGCTGCGCGCGAGGGGCAACTGGCACCGGATCGCGCGCGAGTGGATCTACGGCGACGAGCCGGTCACCGAGCTCGGCCGCCAGGAGGCTGAGTTCTATGCCGCGCACCCGCCGGTGGCGGTGCTGCGCGGCGCCGCGTGACGCGCGGCCGGGCGTTCTGGCGCGTCGGCGCGCTCGTCACCCTGCTGGCGGCCGTCTTCCT
>JBBSQG010000295.1:0-4611 GCA_038258125.1 Solirubrobacterales bacterium | reverse complement strand
GTAAGTGCTCGCCCTGGCCCGTCGTGACCTCGGACGGCTGCCGACCGATGCTGGAGGTCGGAGGTCGGGATGAACGAGGTGAAGCGACTGCGTGAACGGATCGCGGGTTTGGGCGTGAACGCTCGAGGGCGTCGAGAGTACGGCGCCGAGGTTCGCGATGATCTCGTCGCGTTCGTCCGCCGGCGAAGCGAGGCGGGACGGAGCGCGACGGCGTCGGCGAAGGAACTCGGGCTGAACCCCGCAACGGTGATCGGCTGGTTGCGGAGCGAGCCCTCGAACGCAATGCGGCCCGTGGAGTCGGACCTGATCGCCGTCGAAGCCGTACGCGCCGAGTTCGTCCTCGAGGTCGGCAACGACCTGCGCGTGACCGGCTTGACCCTTGATCAACTCGTCGAGCTGGTCGGGAGGCTGCGATGATCGGCGCGCAGCATCGCGTGCCGGTGTTCGCCTGGTGCGAACCGGCGGACATGCGCAAGGGCTTCGAGTCGCTGGCTGCGATCGTCCGCGAGCAGGTCGGCCTCGACCCGCTGTCGGGAGGCCTCTTCCTCTTCACGAACCGGCAGCGCACGCATGCGAAGGTGATCTACTTCGACGGCACGGGCATGTGCCTGCTGTCGAAGCGCTTGGCGAAGGGGCGTTTCGTCGCGCTGTGGGATCACGCGAAGCACCGCAGCATCAAGCTGTCCAAGCATGAGCTCGACCTCTTCCGCGAAGGCAGCGAGCTGATCGGTCGGTACCGCGTCGCGCCTTCGCCGATCGAGCAGAAAGATCTTGAGATCCGATCGCGAACATGATCTATAGAACGCGTGTCGGTAGTCGATCGCATCGGCGACATCGAGACGGCGAAGCAGTACCTGCGCCTGTACGAGAAGGAGAACGCGCGCCTTCATCGTCGGCTGCAGCAGCTCGTCTCGGAGATCGCCCAACTTCGCGGGCAAGACGGCGCGCAGCAGCTCGCGCTGGAGCTCGCGAAGGTGCAGGAAGACCTCGCGAAGCTGCAGAAGCAAACCTTCGGAGAACACTCGGAGCGACGTCCGCGAGCCGACGATGAGCCCCCGAAGCCGAAGCCCCCGCAGACCGGCCACGGTCCGCGCGCGCAGCCGGAGCTACCGATCCAAGAGGTGCTCTGCCAGATGCACGACGAGGATCGCGCCTGTCCGTCGTGCGGCCACGAGCTGCAAGAGATGGCCGGCATCACCGAGGAGAGCGAGCAGATCACGATCGTGCAGCGGCAATTCGTGCTGCAGCAGATCAAGCGGCAGAAGTACCGCTGCAGGTGCCAGCTCGGCGTGCACACGGCCCCAGGGCCGACGAAGCACATCCCGGGCGGCCGCTACTCGCTCGAGTTTGCGGTGGAAGTGGCGACGAGCAAGTACGCGGATCATCTGCCGCTGGAGCGGCAGCGCAAGATCATGGCGCGCGAGGGCCTCGTCGTCGACACGCAGACGCTGTGGGATCAGATCGACGCGCTCGCGAAGCATCTGCAGCCCACCTACGACGGACTCCGCGAGTACGTCCTCGGTGCGGATCTGATCGCGGCGGACGAGACCTGGTGGCGCTTGATGAACGAGGACTCGTCGAAGCGGTGGTGGGCGTGGGGAATCACGACGCACGACGCAGTGTGGTACGGGATCGATCCGAGCCGGTCGGCCGGCGCTGCTCGACGGATCCTCGGCGACTACAGCGGCATCGTGATGTGCGACGGCTACGCTGCGTACGACACGGTGGCGAGGGCCAGCAAGGGCGTGAAGCTCGTGCACTGCTGGGCGCATGCTCGACGGAAATTCATCGAGGCCGAGCAGGCGTACCCGGTGCAGGCGAAGGTCGCGCTCGACATGATCGGCGAGCTTTTCGGCGTGGAACGAGAACTCGAGGATCCCGAACCACTCGAAGGCGACGCGAAGCAGCACGCGATCGAAACCCGACTCGCGGTGAGAGCCGAGCGCTCGCAGCCGATCCTCGATCGCTTGCGGGACTGGGCCTACGAGCAGAAGGCGCTGCCGCGAAGCTCGATCCGCAAGGCGGTGGAGTACATCCTCCGCTACTGGCCGGGCTTGACGGCTTTCATCAGCGAACCGCTGGTACCACTCGACAACAACCGATGCGAGCGAGCCCTGCGCGGCATGGTGCTCGGCCGCAAGAACCACTACGGGTCGCGATCACGCCGCGGCACCGAGGTCGCGGCGCTCTTCTACTCGCTGATCGAGACCGCGAAGCTGCGCGGCGTCGATCCACGCAAGTACCTGCTGCGTGCTGCGGACATCTCGATCCATCGCCCTGGTGCTGTCGTGCTGAGCGCGATGGCGTGAGGCTGCTGCGTGGCGGCAAGCACGGGACGCGTAGTGGCACCAGACGGGCCACGGCGAGCATGTACGTTCCGCGCCGTGGCGACTCGCTACGAGAAGACTGCGCGGAACTACCTGTCGCTGGTCAACCTGGTGTGCGCGTGGCTGTGGCTGAATTAGGGACAGCCCCTAGCCCTTCCACCTGATCTTCGCGAGCGGCAGAGCAGCCAAATCTACGGCCGAGATCGTACCTGGGTCGGTCAGGCAAAGCCGCGGTCCGTGCGGACGCTGCGCAAGACGCCACTGTTCGCGTCTCTCGGGGAACAAGCGATCGATGTGACCCCGATGAACCGCTTGTCCGTCCAACGGGTCGGGCGTTCATCTGCGAGAGCCGCAAGCGTAGCTGGCGGACGCGACAGGTGCAACGCCCCGTTAGCCAGCATCGTCGTACCGGAGGAACGGCGAGAGGCGCTCGATCACCTCGTCCCAGGTCGTGCAACCGCCACAGTGCGCGAGCAGGTTCTCCAACCTCGCGCGCAACGTGTCCCAGCGAAACGGCACGAGGACAAGCGTTTGCGAAACGAAGCGGCCGCTTCCCACCTTCGAAAGCGAGCTCGGGGACCAGACCGTCAGCGAGAACACCTCTCCCCCGGGCTTGCCCGGCTCGCTGAGGGACAATTGCATCCCGACCTCGAAATCTCCGGCATCGACAGGTAACCCGGTCGACGGTGGATCGAGGTCAGGGCTCCACATCATGTCCACAACGAGCTGCACGTGGGCCTTGTCTGGCTAACGAATAGGCGTTCAGCGGCGGCCCGCTCGAGCGGAGCTCGAGTGCTCCGTCAGCTGCAACGGCTGGTTGAACGGCTCAGTCGCTCGTCTCTCTGCGACGATATACCTGGCGGCCCGGAAGGGTCATCACAGGCAGCTGTTTGTCGACGACGGTGATCAGCAGCTCCAGCGTGATCGAACCTTCTTGCAGGGCTTCGAACTCGGAGCCGATGTCGGCGATCTCCTCCCGGTCTTCCGGGTCATCGCGCTCCAGGATAAAATGGAGGCGCCCGCCGTTTTTCTTCCACTCGAGCGATATCGCCCGCATGTTCACGCTGACCGCGCCCATAAGCGCCTGAACCAAGTTCAGCACCTGGGCGTTTTCTTCAACGGGGCGGTCAGGGAGAGTTCTTCGCATTTTGCAACCGCTCCGCGCACGTCCTGTCCGGCCAACTCACAATTGAGCGGGTCGGATAGCGCTACGCCGCCCGGAAAGGCCGACCTGCGTCACCCCGCGTGCCAACGCGCGAAAATTGGCCAGCGCCGTCTGATCTCGGGAAGTTGGCATCCAGGTGAGGATGCCGGGTACCGCGGTATCCTGCAAACCCGCTGGATAATTCGGCGGATAACGCTGTCCCGTCCAGGCGGCGACCCCGGAGAACGTCGGATCTCCCCGGCCTGTGGTTCCGGGGCGAGGAGCCGCGACTACACCCCGGCCCACCCCGCCCCCGCCCGACGCGGCCGTGTCGGCAACACCGCTCGACCCGCTCGACCCCGGGTTGCAGCGCGAGGGTGGTCCGCAGCGGTCAGGCTGCCGGCCGCGGAATGTCTGCCCCCCCCCCGCACGTCCGGGCCCGGCTCGGTCGGCCACAGCTCGCCGTCGATGTCGACCAGCGGGTCGCCCAGGACCCACTGCGCTACGTCGCCGAACACCGCCGCGCCCGCCGGGGGTGTCGCCTACCCGCGCACTCGCTGCTGCGCAGCACCTCGGGGCGTCCCGCACGGACGCCGCGCCCCGCTCACGTCTTCCCCCCATACCCAGCCCCCTTCATCACCGGCTCGATCTCCTCCAACCGCGCCTCCACAGCCGGGCGCGCCTGGTCCACGAGGGGCTCGCGGGGGATCTCGAGCGCGCGGCGATCCGTCGCGAGTTGCCGTGGCTGGGTGGTCACGCCGAGGCGGCGATTCCTGCTGCAACCGCGGCGATCGACGATCCTCGGCCGGCGCTGCGGCTGCAGGTGTACCTGTGGTGGTCGAACGCGAAGGCGGTGCCGGCCGAGGCGGCGCGGACGGTCGCCGCGAAGCTCGCGGCGGTGATCGATCAGGAGATCGATCCGGTGACGCGGCGCGCGGCCGAGCTCGTTCGGGCGAACGTCGAGGACGGGTGAACCCCGGCGCGGCGCGCCGCATCCGATCGCACAGAATGTCAGAACCCCCGTGCGCGGCCCCCCACGATGCCCGCACATGACGAACACCACGACCGAGGAGCCCCGCGACGTGCGGGGGCGCTACGTCGCCACCGGGCGGCCGCAGGCACCCGACGAGCGCCGCCGCC
>JBBSQG010000294.1:0-4612 GCA_038258125.1 Solirubrobacterales bacterium | reverse complement strand
GCGCCGTCGGCGCCGACGTAGTAGTCGCCCTGCTCGGGCGCGACTGTGCGCGAGTGCAGGTAGTCGCCGTAGCCGCCCGACGAGCTGGCCGGGATGCTCGCGGCGGTCATCATCGCTGGTGGTGATGCTGCTGCGGTCCCGGCAGCTGGGTGATCGCCGGCAGCTCGCGGCCGTGCGTCAGGACCGCCTCTCCGAGGCGCAGCTGCATGAGCCGCTGGGCGGAGGCCTTGTGCTCACGGCGCTCCTGCAGGGTGGTCGAGCGGTCCAGCTGCGCTCCGTGTGAGGTCCGCGACCGTGCACTGACGGTCTCCTCGCCGAGCAGCTCGACGAGGTAGCGGCGCGTGGACTCGTCCTGGATCGGCCCGAGGAAGAGCTTGCACTGCGCGTTGCCGAGGATCCCGTCCGCCTCACGACCGTAGCGGTGCTGCAGCTGGGAGATCGACTGGTAGACGAGCAGCCAGCGCACGCCCCAGCCCGCGGACACCGAAAGATAGGTCGGCAGTTTCTGCAGCGGCGCGAGATGCGCGGCCTCGTCGACGAGGATCCTCAGCAGCGGGCCGGTGGGCCGCCCCGTCGCGGCGGCCCGCTGTTCGCTGACGCGCAGGATCGCGCCTAGCAGGGCGCCGAAGATCGGCGCCAGTGACTCCTGGTCGCCGTCGGGGGCGTGGAGAAACAGCGTGCCGCAGTCGCCGAGCAGCCGGCGTGGATTGAGCTCGTCACGATCGGCGTGCTCGACCGACGGGAAACGGTAGGCCGATACGAGCTGCGCGGCGGACATCAGCAGCAGCGAGCGCGGCCGCTCCTCGAGCGCCTGCACGCCGGCGATCTGCGCCGCCCCGCGGTCGGCGTGGTGGGTCCTAAGGATCTCGCGCGGCTCGTCGAGCGCCTCCAGGCCGCCGCGCAGCCAGGTCAGGACATCGGTCATGTTGCGCTCGCCGAGCGCCGCGGCCTGCAGCAGCGGCGGCAGCGCGACGGCGGTCGCATCGCGGTTGTAGAAGCGCGCGCCGCCGGAGTCGCTGGAGTCCGCCGACGCCGACGGGTCGGCGTCGAAGATCCAGCGGCCCATCCGCAGCGCGTGCTCCCAGTCCGCGCAGCCTCGCAGCGGCGTCCAGGCTGCGGCGGGCGTCGGGAGGGCGTCAGCGGGAGTGAGCGGCGCGAAGATGTGCACCGGCCCGTGTTGCGCGCGCCGCTCCGCGGCGGCGTGCAGGACGTCGGTCTTGTTCAGCAGCACGACGGCGGGGCCGCAGTGCTCGAGCAATGCCGGCAGCAGGACGCGCGTCGTCTTGCCCGACCGGGTCGGAGCGACCGTGAGCAGATGCATCTCCGGCAGCGAGCGCAGCGGGCGACGGCAGAGCGTTCCGAGCGACCAGCTGTCTTCGCCCGCGGGAGCGGGTGAGCGCCAGTCGCGCAGAGCTGTTCGCAGGAAGCGGTTGACCCTGCGCGGGCGGTTGTCGGTGGGCTGCAGCGCGAGCAGGTCGCGGGGCCGGGCCCAGGACCGTGGCATAACCCATGAGCGCGGGTCCCAGGCGGGCAGGCCGAGGCGCTCGAGGCTGCGCCAGCGGTCGATGCGGAGCCACGCGACGAGCAGGATTGCGACCCATGCGCTCGCGAGGACGGCATCGAGAGCGAGCCACACGGGCGGCGGCGGCAACACCTCGCGATGCTGGAGGAGCCCGGGGACCGTCCGCGGGTCGTGGGTGAGGCCGCCGACCAACCAGCGCGCCATCCCGCCGACGGCGTCGATGAATGGCAGGACCGCGATCTGTCCCCGTGCGGCGCACCACAGGAACGCTGGTATCGCCGCCGCCACATACAGCAAGAGCGCGATGGTGACTGCGATCAGCGTGATCCAGACCAGCAGCGTCTGATCGATGCCGTCGTTGCTCGGTGGCCTCATCTCGTCGCGCTCGAGCGCGCCCGCTCGGCGAACGAGCGGCGGGAAGTGGTCGCGCGAGGCGCACGGGCTTGAGCCACCCGGACCGCAGAACGTGGTGATGGCGGCGGCTGCGGCTCGAGCCACGCCGCGACCGCCTCGGGGCGGATGTGCCAGCGCGAGCCCGCACCGCCTGTTCGGTGACCGACGAGCGCGCCTGAACGAAACGCGCGATGAACGGTGCGCTTGCTGACGCCTACCAACTCGGCGACCTCGGCGACGCTCAGCCAGCCGTCCGGCTGCGCCGGGGCGGCGGCCGGCCCGGCGCCGGCGACGCGCTCGGCTACGAGCTCATTGAGCTTGGCGTCGACCGCCGCGGCGAGGGCGGCGGCCAAGGCCGCGGCGAGTTGGGCTTCATCGGTACCGGGTGGTGCACGCAACGTGCCCGGATGTCGCTACTTGCGGCAGATTGACCCCCTGCGTCTTCAAGGGCCGGGCGCCGCAGAGGTGGGATGTTTGCTTCATCGAGAGCCCGCACGCGCCACACTCCTGAGCACACCGAGAGGAGCCAGACCCCCGTGCCCACCGTGCCGGCGAACCGCCTGAGCGAGATCCGCAATCACGCAAACCTCATCTGGGGCATCGCTGAGTTGCTGCGCGGCGACTACAAGCAGGCCGACTACGGCAAGGTCATCCTGCCGCTCGTCGTGATGCGGCGCCTCGACCAGGTCATGGAACCCACCCGTGACCAGGTCATAGCCCGCGGCAAGCAGCTCGAGGCTGCCGGGGTCGAGAATCTGGAGCTCGCGCTGCGTTCGGTCGCCGGCGGCCAGCAGTTCTTCAACCGCCACCGCCTGCGCTTTCACCAGCTGCTCGACGATCCGGGCAACATCGCCGACCACCTGCGTTCCTACATCGACGGCTACTCAGCGCTCGCTCGTCAGGTCGTCGACAAGTTCGAGTTCGACAGCCACATCGACCGGCTGAAGAACGCCAACCTGCTCTACAAGGTCATCGCGCGCATCTGCGACGTCGACCTGCATCCTAGCCGTGTCTCAAACGCGGAGATGGGCGCGATATTCGAGGAGCTGATCCGCCGCTTCGCCGAAACCTCCAATGAAACGGCCGGCGAGCACTTCACCCCGCGCGAGGTCGTCAAGCTGATGGTCAACCTCCTGCTGGACGGCGACGAGCAGGTGCTACGCGAGCCCGGAGCCATCCGCACCGTCTTCGACTGCGCCTGCGGCACAGGCGGCATGCTCTCCGAGGCGGAAGACCAGATCCACCGCTTCAACAGCCAGGCCGTCGTGCGCCTCTACGGCCAGGAACTCAACCCCGAGTCCTACGCCATCTGTCTGGCCGACATGCTGGTCAAGGGTCAGGACGCCACCCATATCGTCTACGGCAACTCGCTCTCCGAGGATGGGCACACGCGCGAGCGCTTCCACTACTGCATCGCCAATCCGCCCTTCGGCGTGGATTGGACGAAGGTCGAGGAGAAGGTCCGCGCAGAGCACGAGAACGAGGGCTTCGACGGACGCTTCGGCCCCGGCCTGCCGCGCAAGTCCGACGGCCAGTTGCTCTTTCTCATGCACCTCGTCAGCAAGATGCGATCCCCCGAAGAAGGGGGAGGCCGCATCGCGATCGTCCACAACGGCTCACCGCTGTTCACCGGCGCCGCCGGGTCCGGCGAGTCGAACATCCGCAAATGGCTCATGGAGAACGATCTGCTGGAGGCGATCGTCGCCCTGCCCGAGCAGCTCTTCTACAACACTGGCATCGCGAGCTATGTCTGGCTGCTCTCCAACCGCAAGAGCACGGAGCGACAGGGCAAGGTTCAGCTCATTGACGCACGCGGGCTCTGGACCAAGATGCGCAAGGGGCTCGGCGAGAAGCGCCGCTATCTCAGCGTGGAGCAGGTCGTCGAGATCACGCGCCTGCATGGATCCACAATTGCGGGCGACCCGGTCAAGGTTGTCCCGGTCGAGCAGTTCGGCTACCGCGCGATCACGGTCGACAGGCCGCTGCGTGCGGCCTGGGAGATTGGGCCGACAACGTGGGATGGCTTGGCCGACGACAAGGCGCTCGCGAAGCTCGACGAGGCCACGCGCGCAGACGTCGTCGAGAGCCTTGAGGTGACCGCGCACCGGATCTTCCCGAACGAAACCGGCTGCCGCGAAATTCTTAAGGAGATCGTGGCCGCGAGCGGCGTCGTGAGGTTAGGGGCACCGATCCTGAAGGCGCTCGCGGCGCGCTGCATGGTCCGCGATCCCGAGGCCGAACCCGTGCGCGACCGCCAAGGGCGGACGGTCGCCGACCGTGAGTTGCGCGACTCGGAGAATGTCCCGCTCACCGAGGGCGTGGACGAGTATCTGGCCCGCGAGATCCATCCGCACGTGCCGGACGCCTGGGTGGATGACGCGGCCGGCAAAGTTGGCTATGAGATCCCGTTCACGCGCCTCTTCTACAGCTACACATCACCTCGACCGAGCAACGAAATTAGGGCCGAACTGCGCGAACGCGAGGCACGCATCCGCCAACTGCTTGAGGATGTGCTGGTGTGATTCCGTTCGACTTTGCGACCCGCCCGTCTGGCTGGTCCGAGTACCGGCTGGGTCATTGACCGGACCCCGGGTGTTGGTCCACCGCGTGTGAGAGTCGGTGGGTAGTAGCCGCTGGGAACGGTAGGGGGCTTCGCGGACGGACTGCCGTCGCGAAGGCCCGAGGGCCGAGCGGCGG